>DATILZ010000198.1:0-2600 GCA_035475995.1 Hanamia sp.
TTTTTCAACTGATCAAATAGGAATTTTCCTCCGCGCTTTTGACGAATTAAAAGTACTACAAGCCCGCTCAATGAATGAAGTATTTAAAACCATTGTTCCCCATCTATCCACACCCTATAAAGAAGAACTTTCTTATGATTCTGTTCGTAGTAAATCGTATGTGGCTGAAGAAAGAGATAAAAAAATAGTAATTGAAACGTTACAACAGGTTATTGAAACAATAAAAAGATATTAACTGGCTCTGGAAATCACTTTAATAATTAAAAATAAGCAGTTGATAATTTCTTCATGGAATGTAAAAAAATCAAGTGGTATGTGAATAATTGTTTCTTCGGCATGGTAAGAATTATCAGCAATAAAAGGAAAATAAATTTCCCTTATTCAAATTTCTTTTTGTGCCTTTCACTGATTATGATATTGAATCTTTTAAAAAAGCAAAATCCATCATTGATGCTGATACCACTGTACATTATTCAATCGAGTCTATTGCTGGAAAAATTGGAATAGGAAAGACAAAACTGAAAATTGGATTTAAAGAATATTTCAGGATGGGACTTTTTGCTTACCTCAGAGAACAAAGGATGATAAAGGCTGCTGAACTGCTGGTGGAAACAAACAAGACCATTAAAGAAATCGCAAGAGCAACAGGATATAAGTATCGCAGCAATTTCATTTCCGCATTCACCGGTTATCATGGTTTACCTCCTTCAAAATACAGGAATCTTTTTTCAACAAGATAACTGATTGTTTTCATTCCTTTGCTGATGAAGGGGTGATCAAAATAACTTTGTAATAATAAAAAAGGTTTTTTTACTGATTCAATTCCTGTAAATTAATTGCTTTTTTTAATCTCATCAAAAGCAAATGATTTGCAGATGAATTTACAGATTCAATTTCATACCAATTTCCTTCTTTTGTCTTGTATAATTTATGATTTTTACCATAAATATCTGTAATAGAATATTCCTGCAAAATAGTAACGGCTGTACGTAATGCATTTGGAATTTCAACAGAAGTTACAATATAAAAATATTGGCAATTATCTTCAGTTACCACTTTCCTGCTTATCATTTTAGTAATTTGAGATTCCATTTTACAATAATAATTCACTTATCAAATTTGGAAAAATAGAGTTATTAACATCACTAAAATATAGCCGCCTTGCTACTGCAGACATCTTTCTTTATTACTTATTCTATAGAAATTGAAGTATTGTCATTGAATCTTTTAAAAAAGAAAAATCTTTCAGTGATGCTGATACCAACAGCATTATTCAATAGAACTCATCGCCGAAAAAATTGGAATAGGAAAAACAAAACTTAAAACCGAATTTAAAGAATATTTTAAGATGGGGCTTTTTGCTTACCTCAGAGAACAAAGAATGAAAAAAGCTGCTGAACTTTTGGTGTACTCAAACAAAACTGTAAAAGAAATTGAAGGCAACAGGATTCAAATATTACAGCAATTTTATTTCAGCATTTTCAACTTACCATGGCTTGCCTCCTTCAAAATATAGACATCTTTTTTCAACAAAATAAGTACAATCTAAATCTCAAAAAAAAATCCACTTGCATACACATTGCGGCCACTTGAATATTATTTCATATCTACCTTGTGTATGAAAATAAAGATAAAATAGCCGCAACAAAATGAAACAAAAAGCAACCATAGAAATTATTTGTTTTCTTCTTACTCTTCTATTTGTTTATGCGGCTTTCAGCAAGCTTTGGGAGTATAATACTTTTAAAATTCAATTGACCAATTCACCTTTTCTTAAAACTTTTGCTGGTATGATTGTTTGGTTTATTCCTGCAACAGAACTGACAGTTTCGGCAATGCTAACGGTTAGGAATACACGAAAAGAAGGACTATATGGTTCATTTATTCTTTTACTGATTTTTACTGTATACATCGGCACAATGCTATTATCGGCAACACATCTTCCCTGTTCATGCGGCGGCATTATTCAGCAGTTAAGCTGGAAGCAGCACCTCTTGTTTAATTTATTTTTTTTACTTCTTGTTTTTATAGGAATCATATTGGAGAGGAAACAAAAATTAAAGTACGCTGTTTGCAAACAGTCATAGATATTATTGCAATAAGGCACACCTGTTCTGCAGGCAGATGTACCAAAGGGGCTTGCGCAGGCCCACGGTATTTTTATTATTTATTTTTTAAAATTAAAAAACATGAAAAAGTTTAAAATTTCAATGATTGCTGTGGTTGCCATAGTTATGGGAATTGCAGCAAGCGCTTTTACGGTTCCAAAAACAAATCTGACCGATGCATGGTTTACGATTAACACTGGTTCAGATCCAAACCTTGCTTCCAGTTACACTTATGTGGGCACCACTTCTCCTTGCTCCGGAAGCACACAGTTGTGTGCAATTGAAGGAGTTAGAGATGGCTCTAATCCGGATCAACCGCTTCAAAGCAGCGTTGATGATGCTGCTACTGCAAGTAGCAATTTTACCCAACCTGTAAGCGGTCAGGTAGAATTTAAACCTTAATGGAGAGGTATTAAACAGTAACAGGAATTTGCATTTCCTGTTACTGTTTTTCTTTAACGTGCATTTTGTTCCATTCCCGTTATAGATACT
>DATILZ010000199.1:0-11513 GCA_035475995.1 Hanamia sp.
GTTGGTTCACTCATCCCTTCGAATGTATCATACAAATACAGCTTTTTGTTAGTCATTCCATGTTGTTTCAGCATCATTGCCATAAGCATAGAACTTCCGCCCTTCCACACACCACATTCCACAAAATCGCCTTCGATGTCATTTTTAAAAATATAATCGATGGATTGGTAAAGGCTGTACATCCTTTCAACCGAAGTCATTGTGAAATGCTTACATTGTTCATACAACATACAGAATTCCTGGTCAGAAAGAATATCATTAGGAATGGCGGATTCATTTTTCTTAAATGTATAATTCCAATTACCCGCTATTTTATTAAGCATTTTAATTACCATAGATTGAATTTATAAATTATAGCTTTTCCAATATTGCATTGAACTGGTTAATAATAAGTTCTTTATCTGTATGCAATTTCATACATTTTTCAAAAGCGTTGGCGCCTCTTTTTTTGATTTCTTCTTTTTGATTTTCAATTTCAATTATTTTTTTGGATAATTTTTCGGATGAAATTTCATCTACAATCCAGCCGCAATCATCACCAATAAATTCCTGTGCACCACCGGTATTTGCAAAACATACTGATGGGATTTTCGCAAGAGCCGCCTCCAGGACTACAAGAGGATATGGATCTTCGCGGGAAGAAAGAATAAAGAGATCGAATGGCAAAAGATTTTCTAATGAATGTGGTAATTCTCCCGTAATCGTCATAATACTCTCCAGCTGATGCATAGCTATTTCATTCTCAATTTTTATTTTGATTTCTTCATCTAAGAAATCACCAATCCATACGAAATGAATGTTTTGATTCAGATATTTTGTTATTCGTGCAGCATCTACAAAAATATCTATCCCTTTTCTGTAAGTTGCCCACCCCATAGCTACTACATAAAATTTATTTTCTGAAAATTGAAAACCTCCGCGAAATGATTTGCGAGAGGTATTTTTTGTAAGCCCACGAGGATTAAGATATGTTAATGGGAAATAATAATTTAAGAATGCTAATTTTTTTTTGGGAATTTGATGGTTTGTAATAAGATTCTGAGCTACTATATTTGATGGACAAATAAGTAAGTCAGAATACCTTATTGTAAGTTCGGAATCCTTAGGGTATTTCTGAATTACTGATTCTAACTCATGAATATAACTGACAACTTTTGCACGGGAACCCAAGAGCCATCTCAAAATTTTTCCATTCGTTATTGTATTATTGAAAATAATTTCAGCATCCTTTATTTTTCCTGGCAACAATAGAAGCCTGATCCTAAAGATCAAAAAATTAACTCCTCTAAATAAGAGAAAAGCTTGTTTGCTATAATCTTTTGATTTTAAAACAGAGACTTTCCCATACTTATAAAATTCTTTCTCTAAAGTTCCTCCGCGGAATAAAATAATGTGAATATCAAATAAATTTGTTCCTTTTAAAAGGCTTAATAAGTTCAGAAGCATTACAGGTGCGCCTGTCAGAGAACTCTCGTGTGAAATGAAAATTATTTTCTTCTTTACTGAATTGCTCATTTTCAAGATATTTTTTTCGCAATCAATACATTATTTAAGTATAAGGTATCATTATATGGATATAATTTATTTAAGAATAATCCTATTGAATTAGGAATCAGAACAAATAGAAATTTAAAGAGGATGCGTGGTATAAAATGTTTGTACCACTGTTTACCAAAAGCAGTATAAAAATATATCACTTTTAATTGGGTAATGGTTGTAATAAAATTGCCTGATTTGGCAAAGTGAGTAATTTCAAATCCGTTTTTTTCTAAAATATCTTTAAGGGCAAAACGTGTGTAGCGCGCATAATCGAATGGAACTTCATGCTCATTCCATACAAAAGGGCAGGTAATCAAAATATTTCCTCCAGTTTTCATCACCCGATTGATCTCATTCAAAGTTATAGTAAGTTCAAAAACATGCTCAACAACTTCACTGCATAAAACTGAATCAAAATACTGATCTTCAAATGGCAGATTTTTCCCATTGTAATAAACATCTATTTGCTCGTTGTCGTGAGGATGGCCTTCGTTTTCAAAATCCACTCCAATATATTCTATTGCATTAAAAAGATTTTTGTAAGGTTTAGAACCGCAACCAAAATCCATAATCTTGCCGGATAAATTACCCGAAAACTTTCGAATGTTTTTTAATAGTGATTTCCTTATAATATAAAATGGATTAATTATAGATGGGGCGAAATCGCTTTTTATTGCTTGCATAATTTAAGAAGGTTTACTAAATTTCAACGTATTATTTCTCCACCTTTTCCAAAAATAACTCCAATCCTTTCTTTTTATTTTCATCCAGATCAAAGCTGATACAAACTTTATAATAATGATGAAGATCAAAAATTGTAAAAGGGTTTTCTTTAACTACTTTATCCAAATGATTTAATCCAAATTTATTTGCTTCGTTAAATTCATCAATAAAATTTTCAGCCAGTTTTTTATTGCTTACCCACGCTGCAAATACAAATGGCAACCCGGTAAAATTTTTCCATTCTGCACCCAGATCAAAAATAAAGCGAGACTTTCTTCTCTGAATTAAAGCGCGATCACCAATTATAAGTCCTGCAGTCGTTCCTGATATACCTGTTTGATAATCGCCGGAAGGATTTTGAAAAGCAACATTTATCTTCCAATATTCTTTTATCAAAAGTTTCAACAAGGCTACTGAAGTACGGCTTTGATAATCCAACAAAATTGTTTCGATGTCGTACAAAGGAACTTCACTGAAAAGGCATACGCTCGCCACTTCTCCATCACTTCCAATGCAATAATCAGAAATAATATACTGCTTTTTCATTTCCGGTATTACTGCAACAGGTACTAATCCTATATCAATTTCATCATTTAGCAACATTGCAGCAATGTTTGAAGGATAATCAATCAGGAGATCAACTTCTTCTTTCATCATTCCATTTTCAAATCCATAGATTAGCGGTTTTGTATTCAAATAACTTACTGCTCCAATCCTAATTTTTTTCTGCACCCTTTACTTTAATTTTTTTCGCAAATTTAATGGAATGAATCGTGAATCCTGAAAGCCATTTACCAGATAAAAACGTTCTATAAGAAAATAACAATCTTCAATATTCGTTTGTTTACTGTAAGATAAACCATCAACTTATCAATTAATTGTCATAAATTAATTAAAAGTAGAAGGGTATATTGATTAGTTTTATAAAAATAACTATTTATGAAAAATAGCTTTCTGCTATCTGTACTGCTTATATCTTCTTTGCAATCGTTCTCACAAGTTAATCTAAACGCGGGCTTAATTGCATACTACCCATTTAACGGAAATGCAAAGGACGCCAGTGGGAATAGCAATAATCCAATTTTCAATAATGCGACTCTAACTCCTGACCGGTTTGGAAATCCCAATAGCGCCTACTCATTTAACGGTACTGATAATTATATGCGAATACCTAATAGTGCTTCACTAAATTCATCAAATCAGATTTCGATATGTGCATGGGTTGAAGTCGCAGGTTTTTACCAGGGAACCTGCCACGGAAATAATATTGTAATGAAGGGAGACGCTGACTATCAGGCGGGAGATTACAAGATTCGTTTTGATGATGCTTATATTACCAATAGTCAAAATTGTTACCTAAGCAATACTGATGTAACCCATGAAACATTTTTCGGAATTAATTCTACGCTATCTTCTAATACTCCGTTTATTCAAACCAATCAATGGTATAGTGTAGTATATACCTGTGATGGTACTACCGCTAAGATTTATGTGAATTGTAAACTTGCGGGTTCAGGCCCCGCCAATGGAATTACATTTACTAATGGAGATGACCTGTTTCTTGGAAGCTTAAACAATGCTCAATATCCATATTGGTTTAATGGAACAATGGACGAGATAAGAATTTATAACAGGGCTATTAATGAAGATGAAGTAAAAGCTTATGGCGACTGTTCGGCAAGTAGTCTCTCATGTTCTAATTGGCTAAAAACACCCTCTGTTCCATCAAGTGTTAAAGTTGGTCAAATAAATGTAACCGGTACCCAAGTAACCGTTGAAGCTTTGATAAACAGAACGGCTCCATACACTGGAGGTCAGGTTTGGGCAGGAGATGTTGTTTCAAAACATCGCGATCCTACAGATGCAAACTATATATTAAGACCAAACAGTGGTGAGATTACAACAACCAACGGGTATTATAAGACAGCAGATATTGCAGATATTGAATTGAATAAAACATACCAAATTGCAATGGTATATGATGGAGATTCTTTAAAATTTTATCGCAACGGATGTCTAATGAGTAAAATAAAAGCAACGGGAAACTTAATTCAAAATTCCTGGCAAACCGCAATAGGCTATTACTCACCGCAACTTTTTCCTAATGAAAATTTTATCGGTTATATAAACGAAGTTAGAATATGGAATGTTGCTAGGACTCAGGGTGAAATTCAGACTTATATGAATGCTTCTTTACCCAATCCTACAACTCAGCCGGGTTTACTCGCTTATTATACTTTTGACAATTTATTGAACAAGCAGGGAAATCCTGCGTTTAATGGGACTTTAGGAGGAAGTGCGTCAATTAATGAAACAAATCCACAATGCGGTTTAATTGTTGCAAGCTGTACTGTCGATCCGGATTGTAATATTATTATCACCAAAAGCGCTGACACCAGCCTTTGTGGAAGCTCTCCGGTAGAAATATTTGCTTCTGGTGGTTCTGATTATTCATGGACTCCAGCTATAGGTTTGAGCGATTCTAAAATTGCCAATCCGGTGGCTACTCCTTTGGCCTCAACAAAATATTTCGTAACGGTAAGCAATCCTGATGGTTGCTCTAAAACAGATTCAATTAACATTACCGTTAATAGTTTGCCCACTGTTTCGAAATCAAATGATTCGAGCATTTGTCAAAATTCAACTGCTAAATTATGGGCAAATGGTGGATCTTCTTATTCCTGGACACCATCAACCGGATTAAACAATTCAAGTATTGCAGCACCAACTGCGACTTTATCTGTCTCTAAAAAATATTATGTGACCGTAACCAATACTGCCGGCTGTTCTAAAAAAGATTCCATTAATATTCTTGTAAATAGTTTACCCGTTATTACAAAATCAAATGATACAAGTATTTGCATCAATTCATCTGCTTCTCTTTTCGCAAATGGAGGCAGTTCTTATTTGTGGAGCCCTGCGGCTACTATTAATAATGACAATATCGCAAATCCCGTTGCAAGACCGGTCGGAACTACCACCTATAATGTAAAAGTTACTAATGCCAATGGCTGTTCAGGAACCGCATCAATAATAGTGACGGTAAAACCTTTCCCTGCAATTACAAAATCAAATGATAGCGCAATCTGTAAAAATACTTCCGTAAATTTATTTGTAACTGGCGGCAGTTTTTATAAATGGTTTCCAAATTCTTCATTAGATAATTCATCCAATGCTACTGCCGTTGCTTCTCCATCAGAAACCACTCTTTATCACATAGATATTACAGATATAAATTCGTGCATTTATCATGATTCAATAAAAATATCCGTACGGCCACCGGCGATTTTTTCTGTTTCGGCGGATAATTCTGTTTGTGCAAAAACATCCGAACAGTTAACTGCTTCAGGTGGTGATAGTTACCTATGGACTCCTGCTTTATTTCTTGATAATCCGAATGTAAGCAATCCGGTTGCTACTGCAGATAGTACCATTACTTATTCTGTAAATATCAAAGAAAATACATGCAACGAATCAGCAATTTTATTTACTAAATTAATTGTACTTCCTTCTCCTCATTTGGAAATAATAAAATCAAATGATATTACCTGTACTTTTCCATCTGCCCATTTAACTGTTTATGGAGGAGAAGATTATAGCTGGGCTCCCGCATCGGGTTTAAGTAGTGCAACAATTTCGAATCCGGTGGCTACTCCATTGATTTCTACCGTTTATACCGTAACAGCTAAAGGGGTTAATGGATGTATAAATTCGGATACTATTTCCGTTAAAGTGGATTTAAATGAAAACCGGTTTCTCGGTTTACCCAATTCTTTTACACCTAATGGTGATGGCCTTAATGACTGCTTCGGTGTAAGATATTGGGGGCAGGTAGATAAACTTGACTTTAGTATTTATAATCGTTTTGGTCAAAGGGTATTCTTTACAAATAATGTCGCAAACTGCTGGGATGGGACTTTTAAAGGTGAACCACAAAATGCCGGTGTCTTTGTTTATGTGATTAAAGCAAAAACAATTTGTGGAAATATTAATAAGAAAGGAACTGTTACTTTATTAAGATAGGATTTCATTTTTCAATAACTTACCGTACCAGCTTTAATTTTTTTGTGCACAGATTACTTTAGTTTTGCCGGAAATTTAATGCAATGAAAGTGAATGGTGAATGGTGAATGTGAATTGTGAATGTAAATCTTAGTAATAGATAAAAGCACAGAGCGAGCCACCTTATTACCTTTACAAAAACATATCATTAGGAATAAAATAATAAGTTTTTGAATAAATATTCACTCAGCCATTTGACTAAGGTTATCTTTTAAGAAAATAACAATCTTCAATATTTATTGCTTATCTGTAAAAGAGAATTTAATTTAATCAGCAATCATATATGCAACTTCAACCACTTACAGCTATTTCTCCTATTGACGGCCGTTATAGAAATCAACTTCAACATTTAGATGAATATTTTTCCGAGTTCGCATTGATAAAATACCGCGTAAAAGTGGAAGTGCAATATTTTCTTTTTTTAGGAGAAAAGAAATTTTTCAAAATAAGTTCTTCCTTAAAGAAACAACTGCTAAATATCGAAAAAGATTTTTCAATTGAAGATGCCGATAAAATAAAAGCGACTGAAAAAATTACCAACCACGATGTAAAAGCGGTAGAATATTTTCTGAAAGAAAAATTGAAAGAAGTGAAAGCAGAAGATTTACAGGAATGGATTCATTTTGGATTAACGTCACAGGATATCAATAATACTGCAATTCCGATGATGTGGAAAGATGCGATTGAACACGAATATTTGCCCGCGATTATTAATCTTCAACACAAAGTTCATGATCTTGCTGATGATTGGAAGGACATTCCGATGCTTGCCAGAACTCATGGCCAGCCTGCTTCTCCAACAATACTTGGAAAAGAAATGATGGTGTTTGTAGAAAGAATAGAGAATCAGATTCAGCAGTTTAGTTACATTCCATTCACTGGAAAATTTGGAGGGGCGACTGGAAATTTTAATGCTCATTATGTTGCATTTACAAAAATAAATTGGGTGGATTTTGCCAACCAGTTTTTAGAAGAAAAGTTAGGAATTCAACGTCAGCAATACACCACACAAATTGAACATTATGATTTATTAGCAGCACATTTTGATGCAATAAAAAGGATTAATACAATTTTAATCGATCTGTGCCGCGATGTGTGGACTTATATCAGCATGGATTATTTTAAACAAAAAACAAAAGCAGGCGAAATAGGAAGTAGCGCCATGCCACATAAAGTAAATCCGATTGATTTTGAAAATGCAGAAGGAAATCTCGGATTGGCAAATGCACTACTGGAATACCTTTCAGCCAAACTTCCTGTTTCCCGCCTGCAAAGAGATCTTACAGATTCTACTGTTATCAGAAATATTGGAGTGCCGGTTGCACACACGCTTCTTTCCATTCTTTCTCTCCAAAAAGGAATTGGAAAATTGATTTTGAATGAAGAAAAATTGCACACGGATTTAGATAATAATTGGGCGGTTGTTGCAGAGGCAATTCAAACAATTTTGCGAAGAGAAAATTATCCAAAGCCATATGAAGCACTTAAAGAACTTACACGGGGAAAAGAATCAATTGACAAAAAATCTATTCATACTTTTATTGATTCTTTAAAAATTTCTGCCGCTTTGAAAAAAGAATTGAAAGCTGTAACACCATTTAATTATACCGGGATTGTTCCTGTTTGATTGCAGCAAACAAATAAATAAGGTGTTTCCTGTTTTTAAAAATATGTTTTTGGAAATAGAAAAGGCTTGTGCAAATAGATTTTTTCTAAAATCATTTCTACCTTTCCTGGCGTTGTTGTTTCAAACTTTTTATCAATACATTTCTGAAATCCCTTTCTACATTGTAAAGGTCATTTGCTCTTTGAGCACCCAGGATTTTTTCAAAAGAAGGTTTGTATTTTTTGCGGATGTCCAACAGCTTTTGTTCATTTTCCAAAACGTCGCCGTTTTTATTAGTAGCGCGAAGCTGCTTTATTTCATTTTCATAACTGTTATAAACCGGCCAGAATTTTTCAGCTTCTGCAGAAGTTAATTGAAGTTTTTGCGTGATAAAAGCAATTTTTAATTCCTGAACTTTTTCAGCGCGCTGCCCGTTCTGCGCATGAACAAACGAAAAGCTTCCAAAAATTAAAATCAATATGAGTAAGTATTTTTTCATTTTTACTGGGTATTTGTAGTTCCTGAATTAATGCTGTTCAAAAAATTATTCAATGCATTTTCATCAGTTAAATAATCATCGGTGGTCGGTAAATTTGTAGTATCGGTATCTTTTATAAGCGTTTCTTCATCCAGTGCGGTTCCTGTTTTTTCAAGATATTTTGCAATTTCATCTGGACTTAATGAGGCAATTCCTTCCTCCAGTTTTTGAGGTGTTTTGTATTGCTGCGCTACTTGAATATAAGAAGCAGCAATTTTTTCTTTATCCGATTTTTGATTAAATATTTGCAAAGAAGAAATTGCAATAATGCCTGTAATTACAGCTGCCGCAGCGTATTTCCACCATTTCTTTGCAAAATTTAATGAAATGATTTTTGCATTTTTACCATGAATCTTCTCTACTATTTCATTACTTAGATTGTCAAAATAATTTTCAGGAACTGTAAATATCGTTTCCTCTTTTAGATAATGTAATGCGGGAGAAATTTGCTTTATCTCTTCTATTGCATTTTCAGTATTTTCATTTTTTATTTTTGAAAGAATTCTATCACTTAATGAATCAAAATATCCTGCCGGAATTTTTTGAGATGCATTTTTTTCATCCTGATGCAAAAAAACTGAAGTAGAAATTCTTTGGTCTAAGTCCTCAAAATAATTATCCGGAACCTTAAAAACATTCACTTTTTGCAAAGATGTTAAAAGCGGACTTATTGTTTTTAATTCATTTAATATGTCAGTTGATTTATTTTCCATTTACAATCCTTCAGACTATTTATTCTTCCTTTCGTTTAATTGTTTAAAATAAAATTTTCAATTTTTTTTGCCGCATGATGATAGCTGGCTTTCAATGCACCTTCGCTGGTTTCCAGTATTTTACTCATTTCTTCATACGGCATTTCATCATAATATCTCAGGTTGAATACCAAACGTTGTTTTTCGGGCAGAGATTGAATTCCAAGTTGAAGCTTCCATTCCAGCTTGTTTGCATCAAAATTTGTATCGCTTTTTAATTTATTGGTTAGTCCGTTTTCATCATCACTCAATGAAACAGAACTCCTTTTTTTTTGCTGTGCCAAAAAGGTAAGCGATTCATTGGTTGCAATCCGATAAAGCCATGTATAAAGCTGGCTGTCTTCCCTGAAATTTTCCAATCCCTTCCACACTTTTATAAACATATTTTGCAAAACATCATCGGCGTCCTCATGATTGATTACCATTCGCCTTACATGCCAGTATAATTTTTCCTGGTACTTTTTTATAATAGCTGTAAAAGCTGGTTCTTTTGTTGAAGGATCTTTAAAAAGTTCTAAAAGTTCCTGGTCATTCTGGATTTGGGTCATATTCTTTATAGTCTGAAACAAAAATAGAAACTTCTCTGGTCACATATCTTCTATGAGAAAATGTTTAATTTTTGTTTTGATAAATTTAACTTAAAAATATTAAAAGTTTCTTCAATCGTACTTTTTGAAATACTAATGAGAAAATACTTCATCAATTGCTTTTAAATAAGCTCCAATCACTATCTGCTTATCAAATTCTTTTATTATTTTTTGGCGGCCTTTTTCACCCATTGTTTTTCTTTCTTCGTCGGTTAATAATAACATCTGTTCCATCTTTTTGGCAAGATCTCCGGCATCTTTTATTTTGCATAAAAAACCCGTAATTCTGTCATCTACTGTTTCTTTGCAACCGGTGGTATTACTGGTAATAATCGGTTTTTCCATGCTTGCCGCTTCCAATAGAATATTCGAAGTCCCTTCACGGTAGGAGGGAAGTACAATGCAATCGGCCTCAGCAATAAATTTTCTGATATCTTTTTTTTCGCCCTGGTAATCTATTATTCCTTCTTCAATCCAGTTTTGTAAGTCGGATTCGGTGATAGTATTTGATTTTAAAGTTTGATGCCAGAAAGGCCCGATTACGTTGAAAATAACATTTGGATATTTTTTTCTGATCATTCGTGCAGCATCGATAAATTCAAATATCCCTTTATCTTTTATAAGCCTTCCAATAAAGAGAAAAATAAAATTTTCCCCGTTTATTTTTGTAGTTTCTATCGGTGAAAATTTTTTATAATCCACTCCTGATCCGGGAATTCTTTCTGCAATGGCTTTAGTCACAAATTTTTTTTCAAGAAACAAATTCATATCATCAAAATTTTGAAAAAAAACTTTTTTCGTTTTTTGTAATGCCGAACGATAAATAAAGCGTGCAAGCCGGTAAGCGAGATTTTTGCTTGTAAATAATGGACCGACACCTGTAATATTCGTGATCGTGGGAATATTTAAATAACGGGTAATAAAATTTCCCCAAATGGCAGGTCTGATACTGAACGTAAGACAAATATCCGGTTGAATTTTTTTTAAAGTGCTGTATAAATTAAAAATATATTTTAAAACTTTCCATGGGTTCAAATTACCGGAACCAATATTGATTACATGAAGGCCGTTTTTTTCTACCTGCGAAACAAAACTATTGGTATGTGTAAGAATCGTAACGTCATAACCTTCTTTCAAAAGCCTTTGCATCAACCCTTCCCGCATTGTGTAGGTGGAGAAAAGACCATTCTCAATAACAACAATTTTTTTCTTTGTTTCTTCAGCGGGGTTCATTGGTAAACTTTTTTATACCATACTTCAAGGGATAAAAGCGTCCATAATATTTTGGCTCTTTTTTCGTCAGAAATTTTAATTTTCTTTTTTAAAAGTTGCTGTACAAATTCTGCTTGTACAAAATTTTTATAGAAATTATTTGTTGAGGAAAGATAATCAAAAACAGGATCTTTCAGTTCATTTTCAATCCACTTTTTTAAAGGAATTTCAAAACCTCTTTTTGGTTGATTAATTAAATTTGGCGGCAAATATTTAGCAGCTAATTGACGCAGCATAAATTTGGTTGTCGTTCCTTTTATTTTATAATCATCAGGAAGTGAGGGAATATATTCCAGCAATTCTTTCGAAAGAAAAGCACTGCGTCCTTCCTGTGAATTTGCCATCGTAGCCATATCCATTTTTACCAAAAAATCATCGAAAAGAACTGTATCAAAATCCAGGTTCATTATTTTTTTTAACCCTGATAATTTACT
>DATILZ010000200.1:0-2915 GCA_035475995.1 Hanamia sp.
GGATGAATCGTTTGGTAGACAATACAAGGCCGATATCTTATTCGGAAAGGTCTTTGGTGTGTTTGCTTTCCTGGCAATACTGATTGCATGTTTTGGCCTGCTGGGGCTTTCTGCCTACAATGTGTTACAACGCACCAAAGAAATTGGCATCAGGAAAGTATTGGGCGCTAACGTAAGCGGCATTGTAAAATTAATCAGCAAAGATTTTTTAAAATTAGTTTTTATCTCCATCCTCATCGCCACACCAATAGCCTGGTGGGCAATGAATAAATGGTTGCAAGGTTTTGCATACAGAATAAATATTGCCTGGTGGGTATTTGCACTGGCTGGAGCTCTGGCTTTATTAATCGCATTGATAACAGTAAGTTTTCAATCGGTAAAAGCGGCGGTTGCCAATCCGGTGAAGAGCTTGAGAAGCGAGTGATGTGGCAATGTGCTCATCAGTAAATGTGCTAATGAGAAAACAGGAATCTTGAATATTTGTTTATTTACTAACGGAGATCTGTAAACGAGAATTAAAATTTTAAATTAAATATAATGTTTAAAAACTATTTCAAAACCGCCTGGAGAAGTTTATTAAAAAACAAATTTTACACTGTTATAAACATCAGTGGTTTGGCTGTAGGATTGGCTACAGGAATTATGTTATTGATGTGGGTGCAGAATGAAAAAAGCTATGATAAATTCAATAAAGATTATCAGCAGATTTACCGGCTGAGCACTCATTTTAATTCTAATGGTGAAAAGCAAACCTGGACAGGAGTTCCCAGGCCATTGGCAGTTTTTGCAAAGACGATGCCTTCAGTGCAGACTATTGTAAGAATACAAAATGATTTTGACCAGGTCCTTTCAAATAAAGACAGGACAAAAATTTTTGACGGAAATAAAGTTGCATATACTGATAGCAAATTTTTTGACTTGTTTACTTTTCAATTATTAACCGGGAATAAGGCTGCACTTTTCCCGAACATTAATTCTGTTGTACTTACAAAATCCACTTCTCAAAAGTTGTTTGGAGATGAAGAAGCAATTGGCAAAACCATCATCTTTTTTAAAACAAATTTTACCGTAACAGGGGTATTAGCTGATTTTCCGGAAAACTCTTCTATTAAATATGATGCTATTTTTCCAATGGGATATTATGCACAACAATTTACCGCGAATGGCGGCAACGGCGATTGGAAAACCATTGATGAAGACATGGGCGATTTTTCTTTTACCACTTTTGTAAAATTGCAGCCAAATGCGAATCCTGAAAAAATCGCGCAGCAATTTTCAGCAGATTATAAAAAAGCCAGGAACGGTGATACACAGGCATCTTTTGGTTTGCAGAAATTAGCAGATATACATTTGGTAACCGCTGATGGAAATAATGCGGCGCTCAGAATGCTGCAAATCTTTATGCTGGTAGTAATTTTATTATTAGCAATTGCAAGTATCAATTATGTAAATCTTTCAACTGCACGTTCTTTAATCCGTGCAAAAGAAGTAGGCATTCGAAAAATCATCGGTGCAAAAAAAAGGCAATTATTTTTTCAATTTACGATAGAAACAATTTTGCTTTTTTGTTTCGCAACAGTGCTCGCGATTGTTTTAATAACTCTGCTGATGCCGCTCTACAACGATATTTCAGGGAAAACATTATCATTCAATATTAAAGATATAAACGTTTGGAAAGTTGTTGGTTTGGCAGTGGTAGGTACATTGGTAGCGTCAAGCATCTACCCTGCTTTTTTGTTGTCTTCCTTCAAACCGATAGAATCCTTAAAAGGAAAAATTGCAACCGGCTTTGGAATTGCAACTTTTAGAAAAGCATTGGTAGTTTTTCAATTTGCCATTTCAGTTGTTCTTTTGGTAAGCACGATTATTATGGGTAACCAAATGAGTTTTATAAAAAATAAAGATTTGGGTTATGATAAAAATTATGTCTTTTCTGTGCCGCTAACACAGGAAGTTGTTGATCATGTGGATGCAGTAAAGAATGAATTGAAGAATGATCCCGCTATTTTGAATGTTTCCGCATCTGATGCCTATGATCTTACGAACATGAGCAGTTCAACAGGTGATCTTGACTGGAAAACGAAACCTGCAAATAGCAACATGATGATTACGCAACTTTCAGCAGACAAAGATTTTATTCCAACAATGAAAATGTCATTTATTGAAGGATCAAATTTTACAGGAACTCCTGCAGATACTTCATATTTCATTTTAAATGAAACCGCGGTAAAAAAAATGGGCTTAAAACCACCTTATGTCGGCCAGCAAATTTCTTTACACGGCAAACCAGGTACTATTAAAGGCGTTTTGCATGATTTCAATTTTCAATCTTTAAAAGAAAAAATTTCTCCATTGATCTTTTTTAATTTTTGGATGACCCGAAATATTCTTTATGTACGCACCACTGCCGCAAACGCGCAGCAGGCAATAGCTTCAGTAGAAAAGCAATATAAAAAATATGCAGGTGATAGTCCTTTCAGCTATACTTTTTTAGATAAAAATTTCGAAGCACAATACAAGACAGACCAGCGATCCGGTGTTTTATTTAAAGTATTTGCAGGAATCGCAATTTTAATTTCCTGCCTGGGTTTATTTGGATTAGCAACCTATACAGCCGAAGTAAAGAGAAAAGAAATTGGCATCAGAAAAGTTTTGGGTTCAAGTGTCAGCGGCATTGTACAACTGATCAGCAAAGATTTTTTAAAGCTGGTAATTATTTCAATAATCATTGCAATTCCAATAGCCTGGTGGGCAATGAATAAATGGTTGGAAGGATTTGCCTACAGAGTAAATATTTCGTGGTGGGTATTTGCAATTGCTGGCGTAGTGGCTTTATTAATCGCATTAATAACAGTAAGTTTTCAATCGATAAAAGCCGCAATAGCAAATCCGGTAGAGAGTTTGAGAAGTGAGTG
>DATILZ010000201.1:0-14859 GCA_035475995.1 Hanamia sp.
ATTTGCCTGCATTTCGCCATCAATTACTAATGACGGCTCTTTTTGTTTTACAATTTCCCGTGCAGTCGCCACCAATTTTGCTTCAGGCGAATTACTGCTTCCAAAATTTGAATAGCTTAGCATCGCCACATTTGGCACGATGCCAAAATTTTTCACTTCTTTGGATACCATCATCGCGATATCTGCAAGTTCTTCGGCAGTAGGGTTAAAATTAACAGTAGTATCGGCAAGAAATAATGGTCCTTTTTTAGTCATCATGATATACATTCCAGCCACCCTTTTTGATCCGGCTTCCAGGCCAATCGTTTGCAGCGCCGGCCTTATTGTATCTGGGTAATTCTTTGAAAGCCCTGATATCATTGCATCTGCTTCACCCGTTTCTACCATCATGCACCCAAAATAATTCCGGTCTTTCATCGTCTTTTTTGATTCATATACATTGAAGCCTTTTCGCTGCCGCTTCTGAAAAAACAATTCTCCAAATTCCATTCTCTTATCGTGAGTTTCATCGCTTTTCGGATCAATAATGGGCATTCCGGAAATATCAATTCCACTATCCATTGCAATTTTTTCAATCTTTTCCCGATCGCCCAATAAAATGGGAAATGCAATTCCTTCGTCCTGCGCCATTTGTGCCGTTTTCAGGATCTTTTGATTTTCTGCTTCTGCAAAAACCACGCGCTTTGGATTTTTACGCGCTTTTGCGCCGATCATCCGCAACAAATGATTGTCAATACCAAGACGGTCATTTAATTCCACTTTATATGCTTCCCAATCGGTAATTGGTTTTCGTGCCACGCCGCTTTCCATTGCAGCTTGCGCCACCGCAGGCGCGACAGAAGTAAGCAAGCGGCTGTCAAGAGGTTTGGGTATAATATAATTTGGCCCAAAAAGGATATTTTTTTCATTGTATGCCATGTTTACAATATCAGGTACTGCAGATTTGGTAAGTTCGGCTAAAGCCTTTACTGCTGCCAGCTTCATAGCTTCATTGATCTGCGTTGCCCGAACATCCAAAGCCCCACGAAAGATGTAAGGGAATCCCAAAACATTATTTACCTGGTTGGGATAATCGCTTCTTCCGGTAGCCATAATCACATCTTTTCTTGCAGCAATTGCTTTGTCATAGGTGATTTCCGGGTCGGGATTTGCCATAGCAAAAACGATTGGATTTTTCGCCATGCTTTTTATCATTTCGGATGTTACCACATCGCCGACACTTAAGCCGATAAAAACATCTGCGTCTTTCATCGCCGATTCGAGCGTCAGATTTTTATTTTTTGTGGTAGCAAATTGTTTCTTTGTTTCATTCAATCCTTCCCGCTCTGAATGAATTACGCCGGTTCTGTCAAAGAGGATAAAATTTGCCGGATTGGCCCCCAAAGAAACATATAATTGTACACAAGCCATAGCCGCTGCACCTGCACCATTCACTACAAATTTTACTTTGTTGATTTTCTTCTTTTGGATTTCCAATGCATTCAACAAAGCAGCCCCGCTGATGATGGCTGTACCATGTTGATCATCATGCATAACGGGAATGTGTAAACGTTCTTTTAATTGTTGTTCGATATAAAAACATTCCGGCGCTTTGATATCTTCTAAATTAATTCCGCCAAAAGTCGGCTCGAGTGAAGCAACAATTTCTACAAATTTCTCAGGATCTGTTTCGTTTATTTCAATATCAAAAACATCAATGTCTGCAAAAATTTTAAACAACACACCTTTTCCTTCCATTACTGGTTTGCCGGCAACAGCGCCGATATTTCCCAGTCCTAAAACTGCCGTTCCATTACTGATAACACCTACCAGATTTCCTTTAGCAGTGTATTGATAAGCTGTTTCAGGATTTTCTTTTATTTCCAGGCAGGGCACTGCCACACCGGGAGAATAAGCAAGTGACAAATCCCTTTGAGTTTTGGTAGCTTTTGTGGGAACCACTTCTATTTTGCCGGGCCTTCCTTTTGAATGATAATCGAGCGCTTCCTGCTTACGAATATTTTTTTGCATAGATTTTTATTAAAACCATGAACCGTTAAACCGGCGTTAGTTCTTTTTTTAAAAAAGTATTGATTGACGTTTTAAACTTCTAAACCATCTAAACTCTTCTAACCCATCTCAACTCTTCTAAACGATCTAAACTAAATGAAAATCAAAGATAGTCATTGTAGCTAATTCATTACATCGAAACAGCGAGCCACGCCATAATTCCCATTCCATTTTGAATGGCTTTTTCGTCAATATTAAAAGTAGGTGTATGGACACCTGAAGTTATGTTTTTTTGTAGGTTCCCAACGCCCAGCCGGAAAAAACAAGCCGGTATCAAATGAGAGTAAAATGCAAAATCTTCGGCTCCCATTCTCATTTCTGTTTCTTCCACATTTCCTTCGCCCATAAATTGTGCAGCTTTATGGGCAGCAATATCCGTTAGCTCAATATTATTTACCACAAAAGGATAACCTACATCAATTTCAACATCAATTTGTGCGCCCGAAATCTCAGCGGTTTTTTTGCAAATATTTGTAATCAATTCGTGCGCCTTAAATCTCCATTCTTCATTCATTGCTCTGAAAGTGCCCATCAGCTTTACTTCCGAAGGGATTACATTGGTGGTATTTCCACCATTAAAAGAAGTAATAGAAAGTACTGATGGATTAAAAGGATTGTTCATGCGGCTGACAATCTGCTGAAGATTTACGACCAGTTGAGATGCAGCAAGAATCGTGTCGGCTGTAAGATGTGGCGCTGCCGCATGACCACCTTTGCTTTTTACAGAAATATAAATTTCATCCGCGCTGGCCATCACCATTCCACCGCGAAAACTTAATTTTCCCACTTCCAGATTGGGATGAACGTGTAAAGCGAAAATGGCATCAGGTTTCGGATTTTCAAGCACACCTTCTTTTATCATAATGCTTGCGCCGCCCGGATTTTTTTCTTCTCCCGGTTGAAAAATTAATTTAATAGTGCCTTCCCATTCGTCTTTCAGTTCATTCAAAATTTTTGCCGCACCGAGCAAACAGGTTGTGTGTACATCATGGCCACAGGCATGCATTACGCCTTCATTTTTTGAACGATAAGCCACATTGTTTTTTTCTAAAATCGGCAACGCATCCATATCTGCACGAAGAGCGATTACTTTTTTATCCGCATTTTTTCCTTTAATAATTCCAACAACGCCTGTTGTTGCCATTACCCGAAAATCAATTTTGTATTCGCTTAATTTTTGCTGAACAAATTTTGAAGTCTCAAATTCGTGGTAACTTAATTCCGGGTACTCATGAAGATGATGTCGGATTTGAATAAATTCATCTGCATAGTTTTCTGACAGTTTTTTAATTTTTTCTTTCAGCATCATATTGATTGAGGTTCGGGCAAATGTAAAAAGAGTTTTTCTCATGAAACTTTTTTAATTCACTTTCAAATATTATTTTATTCCTTCCTTTCCGGTAAAGAAACAAATAAATGGCATTTGTATTTTTAAAAGATGGTTCTGTTGATTGAGAAGATATTTGAACCGGATATCATAGCAATTAAATTATTAAAATGATAAAAATCAAGACAGGCAAATATGATCTTGCTATATTAATTATTGTTTATTCTTCCCGTTGGCTTTTTTGAAGAATTGGTTTTGAATTAGTTTTAGAAAAAATGTGATACGGATTATTTTTCAATAGTTACCGGCGTACCAACAGGAATGTAACTGTATAAATCTGCAGCTTCTGTATATTTTAGAGAAACACAGCCGTCTGTCCAGTTTTGGTAATAGTCAACGGTCCATTCCTCCTGCGGCCTTGTAGCGTGAATGGCAATGCCACCGCCAATTTGCGCGTTTCTTGGAATTAGTCCTTCAGCTTTTCGGGTGTCAAATTTTTGATAACTGGTTTGGTTTGGATAATCCAATAAAAGCTCATACTTCCATTTGCTGTTATTCCTTTTCACAATCACTTTAAAATTTCCTTCAGGAGTTCTTTTATCCCCAGCCATATATTTATCCCGAAGGTCATTGCTGCCAAAAACACAAGGATAGGTAGCATACCAACCCTGGTTGTCATACACCCTCAATTCATAGCTTTTTTTGGAAATAATAATATAATAGGGATTGGCCTTTGTCCTGGTTTTAATGATCTCTTTTATAAAATCAGAATCGGGATTATTTGTCTTTTTACTGCTGTTGAATGAAAAAAACAGGCAGCAAAATAAAAGAATAAGCGATATGTTTATTAAACGGGTTTTCATTTTCAGGAGGTACTGCAAGCTAAAAAAAACAGCACTTCTCTCAAAATTATTTCGCTCCCCGAAAGGTGATTTAACTTTTATTTGATAGGGATTTTAAAGAAAGAAAAGAAGATTCTAATCCCATTCGGCTTCAGCTTTTACCCGTTGCCTGTCCACTCTCTTGCTGATGAAAATGCTTATTTCATACAGGATAATCAGTGGCACTGCAACAATTGTCTGACTTGTCCAATCTGGTGAAGGAGTAATGACCGCTGCCACGATCAAAATAATTACATAAGCGTATTTGCGGTAATTCTTTAAAAATTTGGGCGTTATCAATCCAAGTTTGGAAAGTACAAAAGCGAGCACTGGAAGTTCAAACGCAAGCCCACAGCCAAGTATAAGAGATGTGAGTGTATCAATATAATCATCAAGGGTAGGCATGTATTTATAAACGTCTGTACTTCCCAAATGAAAATTTGCCAGAAAATTAAAAGTAAAAGGAGCCAATAAATAATATCCGAATGCCGCACCAGTGAAGAAACATAAAGAGACCCAACCTATACTTCCTGTTGCATACTTAATCTCTTTGGATGATAACGCGGGTTTTACAAATCGCCACAGCTCCCATACCAGGTAAGGAAACGCAATAATGATAGCGCCCATAAAAGAAATACTGATTGCTGACATAAAAGGCCCGCTGACGGTTTGGCCCAGTAATTGAAAATTTACCGGAGGCATGCAAAGGGAATCCCCTAAATGAAGCCTATGGCCAAGATTGCATAATCCCGAATAAGTTATAAAACTGTTTCTTGAAGGAGCAAGGATGATATTATCAAAAATCCAATCCACATAAAAAAAAACAACGATCGCCACAATAATCAGTACAATTGCTGCCCGGAAAAGATGCCAGCGCAACACTTCCAGGTGATCTACAAAACTCATTTCGGCACCTTCCGTTTCTTTTCCACGTATTCTTTTAAAAAACGCTTTTCTTTCTGATGTGGTAGTACTCAATTTACTTTTTCGTTTGAATTATGCAAATATATAGTACGAAGTTATTCGTTTGTTGGTTTGAAAAATTTTTATTGTTAATACTGTTTTTGTAAAAAATGGATCTTCATTTTTTATTAAAATCTGATAGAATATGTTCTGACGAATCAACAGTAAACAATAAAAAAGCAGTATTTCTATTTTTCTTTTTGTATAAAATGCTTGTTTTTTTGAATTGATTTTTTTTCCTAAACTATTTAAAATGCGAGCTATTTATCATGATTCGGATTATTTTAACTGAATTGTTTTTTCAGCAAAACAACAATAGCCGGTATTTCTATTTTCTGTTTTAAATAAAATAGCATTCTGCTAAATACTAATGCATGGCGCGGGAAAGATCTGCTTTTTTCCCTTTATTGCCTTTTATCAATAAAACAAAAGGAACACAGATCAAAAACAGAACACCGATATAAAGAAACACATCCATATAAGATAACACCATCGCCTGTTTGGTAACTGAAAAATCCAATGCCTGGTAGGCGCTTTTTAGTGCGATATCCGGGGTCATTCCTTTAGCCATAAACCCATGCTGCATCATATTCACCCTGTTTTGAACAGCGGGATTGTTTATATCCAGATGACTTATCAGATTCACACGATGCGACATATTTTCCTGTGCGATATAAGTAGTTATGACGGCTACGCCAAATGAGCCCCCCAATTGCCTCATCATACCTGTAAAGGCAGCTCCCTCGCCAATTTGCTGTCCATGCAAAGTTGAAAGCGCAAGTGTCGTAATTGGAATAAATAACATACTAAGACCAAAACCTCTGAACATCAGCAGCCACCAAAATGCTTCGGAAGGTGTATCTGGTGTAAGAATTTTATACCCCCAAAGACTATAAAGAAAAAATATGATAAGGCCACCCGCTACCAGGTATTGCTGCTTCACGCCTCGCTCCAGTAATTTACCAATGATCGGCATCATAAAAGCCGTAGCGATTCCTGATGGAATAAATAACAACCCGGCATCTTCTGCTGTCCAGCCGAGAGTAGATTGTGTGTATAAAGGAATGATAAACGTAGATCCATATAAACCAAAACCTAAAATAAAAGATAATATGGTTCCTATGCGCAGATTTCCATTCTTGAGCACCCGTAGCGCTACAATTGGATTTTTATAAGTCAGTTCACGCCATATAAAAAAGAATATTCCAAAAACAGAGACGACAGATAAAATCACAATCGCATTGCTGTTGAACCAATCATCGTCATGGCCTTTTTCCAAAACATACTGCAATGAGCCTACGGAAATTGCCAGCAAAATAATTCCTAAAAAGTCAATATTCTTCGTTGCCGTTTTCTCTTTAAATTTTGGACTTTTTACAAATTGTAAGGTTAATAAAGTAGCCACAATCCCAATGGGAATATTAATATAAAAAATGTAAGGCCAGCTAAAGTGATCAACGATATAACCTCCCAACGGTGGCCCAAGCGTAGGGCCAATAATTACTCCCAATCCATATATTGCCTGTGCCATTCCTCTTTTTTCTATCGGATAACTTTCGGTGATAATTGTTTGAGAAGTTACCAATAATGCGCCGCCGCCCAATCCCTGGCAGAAACGAAAGGCTACAAGCTCCCAGATTCCGGTAGCATTTCCACATAAAAATGAGAACACTGTAAAGATCATGATAGAGGCAGCAAAATAATTACGGCGGCCAAATTGCTGCGAAAGCCAGCTGGTCATTGGAACTATAATTACATTTCCAACCGCATAGGCCGTAACTACCCATCCTATTTCTGTAAGAGTAGTGCCGAGGTTGCCTTTCATATCTGTAAGAGCAACGTTTACAATGGTAGTATCTACTATTTCAAGTAAAGCACATAATATGGCAGTGATCGTAACAATAACTCGTCTTGCACCATATTCGACTAAAGAATTTTGTTGAATCATATTTTCAGGCTATCCCTTATAAAAAATTAATTAAGATGCACATCAACATCCACGTTCATGCCTGGCCTCAGCCGGTTTAGCAAAGTATCTGACTTGTCTGTAAATTCAATTTTTACAGGAAGGCGTTGTACCACTTTTACAAAGTTTCCGCTGGCATTGTCAGGAGGCAATAAAGAAAATTTTGCACCGGTTGCAGGTGAAAATGAAGAAAGCACTGCCTGGAAATCGTGGTTAGGAAATGCATCTGCATGTACAATTACCTTTTGTCCTATTTCCATTTTCCGGTATTGAGTTTCTTTGAAATTTGCCACCACCCACAAATCATTGCTGTGTACAATATTGAATGTGGATTGGCCGACTTGTAACAATTGTCCTTCCTGTACATTTACCCTGGAAACTTTTCCGCTTTCGGGTGCGGTAAGTACTGTATATGAAAGTTTCAATTTTGCTTCTTCCACTTCTACTTCTCTTTGTTTTACTACTGCTTGTGCAACGTCAATAGATTGTGCAGTGGCATTAGATTGAGAAGCAACGACTCCGGTTTGTGTACTGGCTTGTTTCTTTTGTTGTTGCAAAATTTCCAATTGTTTCTCTGCCAAATCCTTCGCCGCCTGTGCCTGTTCAAATTGTTGTTGGGTAATTGAGTGATCCTGGATCAAATTCTGATACCGGTTAAAATCCTGTGTGGTTCTGGTCACATTTACCTGTGCTGCTGCTATCTGAGCATCAATGGTAGAAACACCTTGCCTTGAAGTAGCAATGCCTGAACGTGCAGCAGCAGTATTGGCACGGCTTGCAGCTACATTGCTTTTTGCAGTTGCCAATGCCGCTTCCGCCTGCATCAAAGCTATTTTATAATCGCGGTCATCAATAATTATCAATGTATCGCCTTTGTGAACCTGCTGATTATCTTTTACACGCACTTCCTCCACATATCCTGAAACACGTGGAATTACCGGTATGATATCTGCCTCAATCTGTGCATCATCTGTTTCTTCATGATGCTGCGCATGATTGTATTTAGTGATGCCAAACCAGGCGCCGGCCAATACCATTATGATCAGTATTATTAAAAATACTTTGCTGCGCTTCTTTGGTTCAGGCTGAGTTTTTTCTGTAATCTCTGTTTCTTTTTTTGAAGGAAATTCTTCTTTTTCTGATTGCATAAAATGTATTTTCGGCTTTTTAATTTATTGGTTGGTTGATAATATTCCTGCAGTTTGCATCAACTTACTATAGGCTAATAAAACATCCGCTTTAGCAACTGCCAGGTTGATTTTTGATTGTAATAATAAAAGGTTTGCATCCAAAAGATCGGTGGTATTTACCAATGCGTTATTGTATTTATTTTGTGTGATGCGGTTATTTTCTTCTGCCTGTATCACAGCTTTTTTGTAAACATCAATTTTCTTTTGGCTTAATAAAAGATTTTCAAAATCGCGGTTTATCGATAATTTTATCACATCAGAAAGTTGCGCTTCATTTTCCATTATTTCTTCTTCCCTTGATTTTGCCTGTGCCACTTTTGCTTTTGTTTTCCAAAGAGATGAAAGGTTATATTTCAGCCCAACACCAATGTTTGCAGCGTTTGTAATGGTGATCAAATGTGGGATATCAGCAGCAATATATCCTCCGGTCAAAGCTATTTCAGGCAATTGATCTGCTTTGGCAAGTGATATGGCTGTGGTGGCAGCCTTTCTTCTAAAACCTAAAGCCAGTACGTCTTTCCGGTTTTGTAAAGCAAGCTGTTCGTAATCGTCAATTGTTTTTATTGAAAGAGTTTTATCAAAGCCTGACGAATCTGTTTTTAAAATTGTTGTTTGTGGATAGCCGATCATCAGGTCCATATTGATATTGACTGTTTTCAGATTGCTTTCTGCATCTAAAAGTGATAGTTCAATATTCGATGTTTGCAATTCTGCTTTCAACAGATCATTTCTTGCAAGCAGGCCGGTTTGTTCCAATCGTGAGAAAACAGAATCGCGGTGTTTTGATTGCAATAAATTTTCATTCACTACATCTACGGTAACCGATGCTTTATATAAATTGATATAAGCATTAATGGTATTGAGGATCACTGCTTCCTTATCATTCTCTGCATCAAGTGATGCAGCCTGTTCCAAATATTTTGCTGATTCAATTCCATAACGAATTTTACCGCCCGCATAAATCGGAAGTGACACATTGAAGATTCCATACATGGCCTGGTTGATGTGCGGAATTTGTTTTTGATTTCCTGAGCTATCGTTTCCTCCGCCCAGTGCATTTGTTTTTATGGCAAGATTCGGATTGGCCATATATAAATAAGAACCTGAAACACTTGCATTTGGCAAGCGGTTATCCTGTGCCTCCGTTACTGCTGCAGCTGCTTCCGCACTCTTTGCCAATGAAGCTTTTAATATATGGCTGTTCTTTAAACTCAGATTAATTGTTTCCTGTAATGTAAGCGACTTTACATCCTGTGTTTTTGCAAAAAAGGGAAATAAATTGAATACCAAAAAAACAAATCCTATGGATAAATTTGAGAAACTTTTTGTGTCATTTATAAAACTCCTGCTCATCTTTTTAATTTTAATTTTATTTTTTCAGTAAATGTGAACGCATTAATTGCTTGGTATGTTCACTTAATCTCTTTTTTAATTGGTTATTTTGAAAAGCGCTAAACCCCTCTTTTTTGCCCAGTATTTTTCTACACATTGTGTCTGAAGTGAGTAAATAATGTATCGTTCCCAGCAATGTGGTCAGCGTCAATTCAATATCTACCGGTTTAAATACTCCATCTTTTATGCCATTTTGTATAATTTTTTTAACCGGGTTCATGTTTTTCAGAAGAATATCACTGATCGCATTTCTTAATTGTGGTCTATGTTCGAGCGATAATTCGCGATGAAGCAAATGATGAAATTGCGAGTTGGAAAATTTTCTTTCGATAGTTTGATCAATTACAATATCCATTTTTTCAATAGGTGCCAGTTCGGTATTATTTACAAGTTCTGTAAAAATTCCCTGTAATACTGAAGCGCGATATTCCACTACACTTTCAAACAGTTTTTCCTTGGATAGAAAATAATAATTAATCATTGCCACGTTCACACCTGCATCAGCAGCTATTTCCCTTACTGATGTTCCTTCAAACCCTTTAGTACTAAAGAGTTTGAGTGCTGAATCTATAATGGTTTGTTTTTTAATCATCTTTTAAATGAGGGGGCGCAAAGTTAAACACTTGTTTAAAACTAAACAAATGTTTAAGAAATATTTTTTCAATTTTTTTTCGGAAGAATATCATGCAAAAAAATAAGAAGATAAAAAAAACAATAGTTGGTCCTAAAACACGTTGCAGCATTCGGTGAAAAGAGAAAACAGGAATACGGCTTATTTATTTGCTTACTTAAGTTTTTACGGGAGATTTATTATCGTGAAGACGTCAATTTAATTTCCAATTTTATCGATCGGTTTTCGATGGATTGTACCTAAAGATTTAAAGCTTGTTGGAGTCATCCCGGTTAGTTTTTTAAACTGGGCAGACAAATGTTGGCTACTGCTGTAACCCAGGTTTAGTGCAATTTCACTTAAAGATTGTTCATTGTAAATCAACCTTTCTTTTATCTTTTCAATTTTTTGTAAAATAAAAAATTGTTCGATGGTAATACCTTCCACTTCAGAAAATAGTTTACTGATAGAAGAATAATCTTTGAAGATGTTTTGGGTTAAAAATTTTTGAATGCTGAAATGTTCTTCGATATTTTCTTCCTGCACTTTTTGAACCAATAACGTTTTTATTTTTTCTATCAATTGTGTTTTTACATCATCCAATAATTCAAAGCCGACTTTTTGCAATTCGGCTCCAAACTGATTCAGTTGCTTTTCTGTCAATTTTTTTGTCAATTCTATTTCTCCAAGCCTTATATATTTTGCTTCCAGTTTATTTTGTTTTAAAATATTTTCAACGCTCATAATGCAGCGCGGGCAAACCATGTTTTTTATAAAGAGCTTCATGAATTTTTATCCTTTAATAATTTTTTTGCAGAAATATTCGTTACTACTTTCTTGCCGGTTTTTTGTTCGTCATATTATCCGGATAGCAGTTGTTTTATTTATGACATTTTATTTTTTTTCACGCATTGGTTTCAGCGCTTCCGTCCATTTTAATAATTCTTTCAAAAGTACTTCAGCAGATTTATCTGCTGCTTCATAACCGATAAATTTACCATTTTCATCGATGTGTTTTTCAAAAAAAGGAATCGCTACTCCCTCACTCAGCGGCATCATTTTTACTGTGGTGATCTGAAGCTTACACATCTGTGCAGAACGTAAGCCACCGGAAATACCACCATAACTTACAAGACCGACCGGTTTGTAATTCCACTCTTTATAAAGAAAATCAATCGCATTCGATAATGTGGGTGGCATACTATAATTGTACTCCGGAATTACAAAAACAAATGCATCGGCGGCATCGATCTTTTTGCTCCATTCTTTAGTATTGTTCTTTTGTATATTGTTGTAACCTTGGATGTTTTGGTTCATCGAGAAACGGGAGATTGATTTTATCAAGATCTAAAACTTCTACATTAAAATCGGGGTCTTTTTTGGCAATTTCGATAAACCAATTGGCAACAGAAATTCCTTTTCTTCCAGGGCGGGTACTTGCAATGATTATTTTTAGACTGTACATTTCTAAATTTTATTTTTGAATTTTAATTTACAAATGTCTTACCAGTTTTAAAATAATCTGTCCTCTTTATAATGAAATTTGTAATAATCAATTAATTGAAAAACGAACATGCGAAAAATACAAATCCGCTTTATTTGCTGGTTTGCTGCCAGCCAATGTATAGATTTATTTCCCAATTTTCTCAAACAACAATTCCGGTTCATTGGTAGTAATAAAATCAAAATCATTTTCCAAAAACCAATTCAACTCTTTTTCTTCGTTTACGGTCCATACGTTCAATGCAATATCATTTTCTTTCGCAGATTTTATCCATTCAGGGTGTTTTTGAAAAACTGAATAATGATAATCTGCTCCCTGTATTCCATCCTGTTTTAATTGTTCAGGAGTTTTATCACCATTCAGATATTGCACAATGGCCGAAGGTTCTCTTCTTAAAATTTCTTTCAGTATTTCATAATCAAAACTGATATAAACCATCCATGCCTGCGCCTGCATTTCCTGTATTTTTTCCAATACTTTTTTTACCGTTGCATTTGCCCAATCTCTTCCTTTTTCAGATGGTTTTATTTCTAAAATCAATTTCGTAGAATGTTGCTGTTGAATTGTTTTTAAAAAATCTTCAAACAATGGTAAACTTTCACCATTTGATAATTGTGTTTTTTGCAAATCTGATAAAGTACTTTTTTGAACCGGCAATCCTGCCCAAACCGGATCATGATTGATCACAAGGGCACTATCTTCCGTCATATGCAGGTCGGTTTCTGATCCAACACAACCCAATGCTATAGCGGCTTTTAAAGATTCAAGAGAATTTTGCGGAGCACCGGTATTTTTCCATGCACCCCGGTGGGCAATTACTTTATTTTGATGAAAGTTGTTTTGCAAAAGTGTAAACGATTTCTTTGAAATTACTTTGTTATTTTGTTTTATTAAAATAGAAAATCCGATCTGTTTTAACCGGGAAATTTTCTTTAGAAATTTATCTTTTACAAAAATATCATTTCCATCAGGAAACAACCATTTTGCATTTTTTCCACTAATAGAATACGTGTAATTTTTTTCAACTGATGGAACAATAGAAGTTAGTGGTTTTGAATTCAATTCTTTTTCTATCACATAATTTGATAGTGCAAATGTTTCTGAATTAAGAGATTGACATTTTGTTCGGGTGTTGGATAAAATTGATGCTGAAAACAGAAGAATAAAAATCGGATTTTTCATTACTGATTTGGTTTCTGATCGCGGTTTTTAAATTATATAAAGCGGCGGTTCTACATCTGTAGAATTTTCAAATATAAAGCAATATTTTATTAGTGTTGTCTGTGGGTGAAAAGCGAAATTATATCAAATCATTACCAGACATAAGTAGCTACACTACCGCCATTCAATGAAGTCGTAATCCATTTTCCATTAAATTTTATATTAAAAGTACTTTTTGTATCACCATCATTTTCCACTATCAATACCTTTTTTCCTGCAGGTGTTTTAAAGGCTACGTTACTTAAATTACCGGTAATAGAACTCGAAATTCTAACTGAACCGGAAGGGACAAATTTGGATGCATGAGCAATAATATAGTAGCTTACATTCCGGTTAAACGAACTGCTGCTTTGTACAGTAATGGCACCTTTGCAGGCATCGCAGCCACCCTGAGTATGGGGGCCGTAATAGCCATTATTGGCAAGATTCCATTCAAGTGCATTTTTGCTCCAGTTGCGCATTGAACCAATGATGACATTCTTTAAATGCCATTTAAGATCGCCTCCAAAAGTTCCATTTGCAGCAGTCCACTGCTCAGTAAAATATAGATCTTTATCAGGATAAGCTGCGTGAACAGTAGATAAGGCACTTATATCACCAGCATACAAATGAAACGCTGAACCATTGATAAAAGGCCGCGCTGTTGCATCATTTAAAATAGAAATAGGATAATCCGGTTTATCGCAATTATGATCGTAGATGATAATTTTCGTATTCAGGCCGGCATTTTTGAATGCCGGTCCAAGATGATTTTTAATGAAATCTGCTTGTTGCGAAGCAGTCATGTACATACTTGGATTGTTTGCCGGATTTAATGGTTCGTTTTGTGGAGTGATGGCATCAATCGTGATACCCTGCGCTTTCATTTGCTGAACGTATTTTACAAAATATTGCGCGTATGCTTCATAATATTGTGACTGTAAACTTCCTCCTGTAAAACTGTTATTATCTTTCATCCAAACCGGCGCTGACCATGGCGAGCCAAGGATTTTAATATTTGGATTAATAGCAAGGATATCCTTTAGTAAAGGAATCACATTTGTCAAATCAGGAGCGAGATTGAAATTGCCAAGATTGACATCTGTTTGTCCGGATGGCATATCATCATAAGTAAATGGCGATTCATTTAAATCGGAAGCACCGATGCTGATACGCAAATAACTTATGCTTATGCTGTTATCAGCGTTGCCAAATAATTCCTGGAGCAAAGCCTGTTTTACTGACGTTGTGAGAGAATTAATTACTTCTGCGCTGCCGCCGGTGAGTGTATAACCAAAACCATCTATCGTTTGGAAAGTAGTGTTTTCATCCACTTCAATAGTTGGATATTGGTTTGAATTACTTCCAAAAGCAAGAACTGTACTCTGTTTTTGCAACTTTACGGTTTCATCGCCATTGGTCAGCCAAAAGTCCACTTCGTTTTTTACCGGCGGATTTACGGGAGGAGTTGGTGGAGCAGGATCGGGTGTTTTTTCGTGATTACAGTTTATAAAAAGCAAAGCCAATATTCCTAAAATAAAAAAACGTTTACCCCTTTTTGTAATATCATTCATCGTTTTCATAACTACATTTTTTAAAATTAACAGCCAGATACAACTCTTTATTGATGGGTATAAACTCTTACATAATCCACTTCAAGGGTAGCAGGAAAAACACTGTTGTCCACGCCCATCTTACCACCGAGGCCGCCGCCAACGGCCATGTTTATAATTAAAAAGAAAGGTGAATCAAAAGGCCATTCTGCTATTGTTTTATG
>DATILZ010000202.1:0-2068 GCA_035475995.1 Hanamia sp.
CTTAAAAAGAAAAATAAATAATAGAATAATTGTATAAAAGTGATTATACAAAAAGCAAGAAAAATGATATTGCCGGGGTGAGAAAAAAAATCAGTCAGTTTCATTTAAATGCGAAATTACTATAATCATATCATCCCTTCAGGATTGTGAAAATTATTTTTTGATCGCAATAATCATTCTGTAAACCAACAAATAACGGGAATTCTTATTTACCAAAATACAAAAAAATAAAATCGCTTTATCCATTATCTGGCGGTCCGTTCAAACTGTCATTCATTTTGTCTTTGTCTTTTTTGAATTCCAGTTTTCCAAACTTCCATGTAAAATTAATTCCGATAGAACGAAAAGGAATAGTTCGCATTCCATTGATGGTAAAATTCGGGCCAAATACTTTTGTTTTCTGATCAATATTTTTATGGAATGGATTGGAAGCAGTGAGGGCAATGCTGCCTTTCTTATGCCAGATTTGTTTGCGTATGGCAATGCTGTAAGATGTCCATGATGGATATGTTCCTTGTGCCTCATGTCTTGCCGATCTGAAATTGCCAAAGAATTCTGCAAGCAATGTTTTTGAAAACTGGTAATCTGCATTCAAATTAACGTGATAATTAAAACTGTTGTAATCATATCCATTATCAATCGTATTGATCGTATGCCTTTCATAAAAAAACACATTGCTTCTTAAATCTAATTTTGAAAATAATTTGACAGAAGCGAAAGCATTTAGTCCAATATTGTTTTCTCTTCCGATATTTTCACTCGTGCTTACAGCTACATCGGTATATGTAGTGTCGCCAACCTGGTATGATGGATAATACACAATGAAAGGCTGGATATCATGATCATTTATCCTGTAAAAAAGATTTACCATAAAAGACCCCGTTCCATTAATATCGGTACTATAGCCAAATTCAAATCTATGGCCGATTTCCGGTTGAAGATTTGAATTTCCGGCAGAGAGATTTTTTGGATCGCTTGTATTGATAAATGGATTCAAATCACGATAATCGGGCCTGTTGATTCTTTTGGAATAACTGAGTTTAAATAATGAATTGTCATTGATCTTTTTTGAAAAAAATATAGAAGGGACAAAGGTGTTATATCCGGGAACTTTTTCCTGCTCCTGTGCGTCAGAATAATAAGAATTGATTTCTGTGCGTTCATATCTTTCTCCGATCTTAGCATCAAAAAGATTAAACACCGGAAAACTTACTTCTGCATATAATGCATAAACTTTTTGATGATAATCAAGCGAGTTCGATAAATAGGGATCTTTTGAAAAGATGTTGGAACCGTTTAGTTTTAAAACGTTTGCATTGCTGGAAATATCATACAAGCTCAGTTTGCTTCCTGTACCAAAGATGATATTCTTTTTTACCGGTTGAGTATAATCCAGCCTTATTTCCGTTTCATTTTCAGTTCCTGGATTGTTGCTTTTCGTACCATAATAAAGCGAATCGTTTGGCACTATATATTGATAACTGTTATCAATAGAAGTACGGTTTCCGAAACTGGAATTGATTGCGAAATCAAATTCCTGGTTTTCTTTTTTAAATGTTTTTTTATAATTAAGACTTGCATCTACATTATGAAAATAAAAAGAATGATCGCTATTGATGGAGCTTTCAATATCAGAAAGAAGATTCCCGTTCACATCTTTGGTTGCCTGCGTTTGAAAAGTATTGCTGTTACCGGTATGATTGAATTTTTTGTAAGAAACAGTACCTGTAAAACTATTATGATCATTCAGATCCCAGTCAAAACCAAGTCCGGCCTGATAACCATTTCTTTGAACACTGCTCGATCCTCCCTGGTGTAATAAGATATTTGTATTTGCTGCGGTATCATTTGTTGTACGATCAGAAGTAGAAGTTGTTATAGCATTTAATCTTGTGTCGCCACTGATAAAAGCATTAACTCCAAATGATCCTTTGCGTGCATTAAAATTGAAAGAACCATTTTCTGTGCGGGTACCTGCTGTCAAAGAAAGATTTCCATTTACGCCATGCGAATTGTTTTCTTTGAGAATAATATTGATGATGCCGCCTACACCTTCTGCATCATATTT
>DATILZ010000203.1:0-6210 GCA_035475995.1 Hanamia sp.
CGCCTGATATTTTGTTTGCTATTCCTGACAGGATTTCGTTGAGACTTCGTGCAATTTCTGTCAGTGCCGCATAATGCCGGGCATTAGTGATCACTACATTTTCATTGTTGAGTGAAGCACCGCCAGCCATGGCAAATAAAATGTTTTTTAATTCTTCAATTCCTGTTCCTATTTTGGCAGAAATAAAGATTTCATTCGCAAAAGCTGATTGCAACTTTCCATTCAAAACATCTGCTTTATTTGCAACACAAATCACGTTTGCATTTTGTTGACTTATTTCATTAATAGTTTCTTTTAATTCGGCAACTGGCATTTCATTCACATCAAACAAATACAAAACAATATCCGCCTGTTTTATTTTTTCCTTACTTTTTACCACGCCCATGTTTTCGATAACATCAGCAGAATGTTCGCGGATACCGGCAGTATCTATAAGCCGGAAAAGAATTCCATTTATATTGATTACCTCCTCAATGGTATCACGTGTTGTGCCGGCAATTTCACTAACTATGGCTCGATTCTCATTTAATAAAGTATTCAGCAAAGTTGATTTGCCGGCATTTGGTTTGCCCACAATAGCTACACTTACACCATTCTTTATTACATTTCCAAGTTTAAAAGATTCGAGTAATTTATTTACCGTTTTTGAAATATCATTAATGAGCAAAGAGAACTGTTGTCTGTCTGCAAATTCTACATCTTCTTCGCTAAAATCCAACTCAAGTTCAATAAGAGAAGAAAATTTAATTAATTCTTCGCGCAACGTATGAAGGACATTTGAAAAACCTCCGCGCATGTTTTTCAATGCAGCATTTTGAGCCGCTTTGGTATTGCTGGCTATTAAATCACCAACCGCTTCCGCTTGTGTAAGGTCTAATTTTTTATTAAGAAATGCTCTTTGGGTAAATTCCCCAGCCTTTGCTAATCGCGCTCCATTGCGGATGAGCGCATCAAGCACCTGTTGCTGCACATAAGGCGAACCATGACAGCTAATCTCAATCACATCTTCGCCGGTATAGGAAGCAGGCTTTTTAAACAAAGAAATTACTACTTCATCCAGTACGGTTTCGCCCTCTTTCAAATAACCAACATGAAGTGTATTTGCTGGTTGATTTTTTAAATTTTTTGAAGGGAAAATTTTTTGAATAATATCAAACGAATTATTTCCACTAAGGCGTAAAACACCAATGGCTCCAATACCTGGCGGTGTAGCAATGGCGGCAATCGTATCATCCCAACCCGATAATTTACTTTGCATTTTGTAAAGATAAGTTGCATTGATTTTGGTTGTACTGAAAATAAATTATTCATTCGGATTACTTAGCGTCACTGGCTGTGACCGAAGAGAATTTACATAATGTCCATTTTGAATTCCAGGAGTCCAATGAGGCCCTTTTCTGATCGTATTGACTGAGATCTCGGCAAGCTTGGTACCTTTCATTGTTGTTGCTTCGACATTGCTCACGTTTCCATTTTTATCTACAACAAACTGTACGATGCATGTCCCAAAATCAGCATCAGAAAATTCGTCAAGCTGCGAAAGGATCGCTTTTTTAATATAACGCTGCCACGCTTCTGCACCGCCAGGAAAAGAAGCTGGAATTTCCACACGAATAAAAGTTGAATCTTCTGATTTGTGTTTAGTTGCAGGAATTGATACAACATTGGCTGCTGCAACGTCCGCCGGAGGATTCATAATACTAATATCTTTTAGACCTTCCACAGTTTTATCGTCAATTTTCGCATTTTCAATTTCTTTTACATCGGGAGGAGGATCAAGTACCAGTGGATCTTTTACTATCCGAGGTGTGGTAACCTTCAAAGTGGCAGTATGCACTACAGAAGGCAATTTAGGAAGCACTTTTGGCTCTTCCTCCGCAATCTTTTGCAAAGTTCTGTCTGCTGAAATTATCGGAACAATTACCTGGTCTTTTGAAAAATTATTGACAATTGCCGAAGCAATCAACAGAAGCATCACAAGTGCTATCATAAAAAGTAGCGCAGTGGCAATTCGCTTATTATAGGTTTTGCGTAAATCATAAGCGCCATAGGCTTTATTTTTTCCATCAAAAAGAATTTCAAGAAGGCTTGATTGTAAAATTTGATTTGCTTGCATAACTTAATTTTTTATTAAGATTCTATTGCGAAAGAATTTCCATAAAAAATTTCTTGCTTCAAAAGAAGAATGCAGTTAGATTGTAATGAGTATAAAAGAATATTTCTTCACTTTCAGTGAATAAGAATTCGTATTATTTACTTGCTTGCTGTAACTATTGGCTCAAAAACATTTACATCAAAACAAGCCAGTTTATTAAAACGATATCCTTTCAATTCCAAGAGTGTGATTCTTTCAAAAAATCAAGCTTTAAGAACCATTGTATCAAGCTTTATAAAACAACAAAGGAGATGCTTTTCGGCATCTCCTTTGTTTCAAATCAAACTTATAAAAAAATTATTTATTCATTTGGATTTTGAAGTGTTACCGGCTGCAAACGATAAGCGTTTACATAACGGCCGTTTTGCTGGGCAGGTGTCCATTTTGGACCTTTCCTGATTGCATTAACTGCAATTTCAGCCAGTTTGCTCCCTTTCATCGTTGTGGCCTGTACATCACTTACCTGTCCGGTTTTATCTACGATAAATCTTACCACACAAGTTCCATAATCCGCATCAGTAAATTCATCTATCTGAGATTGAATTGCCCTGGTTACATATCTGGTCCACGCTTGCGGACCGCCAGGGAACTGTGCTTCTATTTCTACTTTCGTAAAAACCTTATCCGGATCTTCTTTCTTTTCTGCCGGCGGAGCAACGACGTTGGTTCCTTTTTCGTCAGAAGGCGGAGCTACAATTCCTAAATCCTTTGTTCCTTCCACAGTTTTTACATCCACCTTAGCTTCTTCAATCTGTTTAATTTCTGGAGGTGGTTTTATTACTTCTTCATCTTTTACCACTTTAGGCGGTGTAAACTGAATGGTTGCAACAGGTGGTGGAGGTGGCAACTTTGGCGGCGGAGGTGGCGGCGGAGGTGGCGGCTCATTCGGTTTTATTTGTTGCAAGGTAGTTTCTGTAGTTTTTAATTGGACTACAGCATTATCCTTATTAAGCTTTGTGGCTATTGCCGAGCCAATAAGTATAAGTAAAATCAGAACTACTGTTCCTATCAAAGCTTTGGTAATCCTTTTATTATAGGTTTTCCTCAACTCGTAGGCGCCATATTCTTTATTCCTCCCCTCGAAAAGAATATCCAGCAAGTCTGCTTTTAATATTTGTTTAGCTTCCATGTTTAATTTTTTTGATATTTTTCTATCTTAAATTATTTAACACCACCCGCCTGCTCTGTTTTTTGAATCAGACTGTACTCGTCAGGCGTCGGGTCGACCATCGCATATTTCCCTATATCATTAATGTCCATCTCATCAAGAATATCAACGGCATTTTTGTAAGTGGCGTCTTTGTCAGGCTTAATGATAATAAACAAATCTGCAGCAGGAGTACTTTTCTTTTTGTCCAGGATAATTTGTCTCACTGCTTTATAACCGGTGGTCTGCATTTTGGTGGGATCATCTCCATAATAATAATAGATCACATTTCCTTTTCCAAGCATCAACGTAAGTGAACCGGAATTTTTTACCTTCATATCAAGGTTAGGATCTTTTGTATCCTTTGGCATATTCAGGTTCATTGCCGTTGGCTGCTGAACTGTTGTAGTAAAAATGAAAAACGTGATTAGTAAAAATCCAAGATCAACCATCGGAGTAAGGTCAACACGGGTGGAATGTTTTTTACCTTTCTTGACACCCGGCCCCTTTTTCGAACTCTCCTTTACTTCCATCTCTGCCATAATAATAAATTTTTTATTTTAATAATCTTATTTATTTTAATAACATTGTTACACCTGTTACTCTTTCTTGCCGCTTCGTTGTTCCATTAAGTTCTTTTTATACAATTCACTTCCTTCAGGTACCTGTTTCGAGTTCGTTACAAGGTTATACTTGTATTGATCATTCGCTTTGAATGCATCAATTACTGCCTTGAACTTAGGATATTTTACCGCATCATCACCTTTTATCAGAAAGTTTAACTGCTCTCCCATTCGCGCATTAATTGCAGCTGATATCCATGCGGTTAACTCATTATTGGTACTATCAACAGGAATGCCTGGTAAGGATTTTACAGTTGCTTTTAACTGTTCAGGAGAAAGTGCAATAAACTGTTTTAACTGGCTTAGCGGAACACCGATGAAATCAGAATTTTCAAAATTCTTTTTATCCTGTGCCGAAAAACTCATGTTGCGCTCTTTTCCCAATTCATCCAGCACATCACCTTTAATTTTCGGATCCATATTCAGAAACACCTTGTTGTCTTTACTGATTGTTACATTCAGAAAATCCTTTTCGGGTGCCACTTTATTAGAAACCGAGCTTGGAGGTGTTACATCAACTGCTTCCTGAGGTTTAAACTGCGCAGCAAGTATAAAAAAGGTTAACAAAAGAAAGGCAACATCACACATGGGCGTCATATCTACACTGGTACTACCGCGTTTTATTTTTGCTCTTGCCATTAGTTGTTTGTTTTAATAGTAATTAGATTCACGATTCAAAAAATTCCACAAAATTATTTGTATAAAGAAGCAAAACTTTGTGTTAAAGTGAAACCTGATTCATCAATACCATAAGTGATTGCGTCAATTTTTGTAGTGAAAATGTTGTAAGTAATGATTGCGAATGCAGAAGTACCAATTCCTAATGCGGTATTGTACAATGCTTCTGCAATACCAATTGATAAAGTACGTGCTGCATCACCACCACCAGATTCACCTAATGCACCGAACGCACGAATCATACCAACCACTGTTCCTAACAATCCAATCAATGTTGATACAGATGCGAGTGTGGAAAGGAATACCAGGTTTTTTTCAAGCATTGGTAATTCAAGGGACGTTGCTTCTTCGATTTCTTTTTGAATAGCAAGCACTTTTTGTTCAGTATCAAGCTCGGTATCAGTAATCATTTGCTTGTATTTGCGCAAACCAGCTTTCATTACATTTCCAACAGAACCTTTTTGTTTGTCGCATTCAGCAATAGCAGCATCTACTTTTTTATCAGCAAGAAAAAATTGAACTTTTCTGATAAATTCGGCATTAGAAGCTTTACCTGAAGCTTTGGAAACTGTCAATGCTCTTTCAATTACAAATGTTAGTACAATCAGAAAACAACCAATTAAAATTGGCACAATTATTCCTCCCTCATACATCCTGGGGAAATCGCCTTTTGGCCCTAACTGGTTTGGCCAAAAACCACCTTTTGGATCAGGAGTTGTAAAATTACTATCTGCACCTATCACAAAACGCCAGATGATATAACCTGCTATGATACAAATAATGGGTGCTAATAAAGAAATGATGTTATTTGATTTTTTGGCCTGTACCGAAGTGGTTGCGTTTACAGTAGCGTTTACAGGAGTCTTTAAATCTGCCATGTTGGTTTAGTTTTTAAATGTTTAGGTTTATTGATTTGGTTAAGTAGAATTTGATAATGCAAGTGTAACGAAAAAAAAAATTAAAATTCCTATTTCTTATAAAAATATTTTGTTGTGGGGCACAAGTTAATAAAATATTTGAAAGTTAATTAACTGATAAAAAATATTTAAAAAATAAATGGATTTAAATTGACAGAAAAGTTTGAATATACAACAGCAAAAATGTTGTTTTTTAAAATAAAAGCAATAGTAAGCAGAATTAAGAATTGAAACAATTCTTAATAGCGATATTCAGTCATATGAGAGTAATTTTTGACTAATTGTTTTACACGAAAAGAATTACTCATAACGAAGCGCAACAATTGGGTCTAATTTTGCAGCTTTTACTGCCGGATACAAGCCGGCAAAAAGGCCTACAGCCGAGCATACAACAATTCCAATAAAAACCCAAAGCCATGGAACCACGAAGCCGGTATGAAGAAATATTCCTACTACATTTCCTACGATTACGCCAAGGATGATACCCAATACTGCACCAATCAAACTGATAAAAATAGATTCAAAAAGAAACTGTGCGCGAATGCTTTTACTTTTTCCGCCGATTGCTTTTATTAAACCAATCTCCCGTGTGCGTTCACTTACCGCCACCAGCATAATATTCATTAAGCCAATAGCAGCGCCAAATAAAGTAATCAAACCTATAAAAGCAGCGGCAGTGGTAATAGCACC
>DATILZ010000204.1:0-1800 GCA_035475995.1 Hanamia sp.
CAAAGACTGCATTTCCGGTGATGTAATTAATATTTGCTCCTGGAGCAATACCAATTCCGCCAACTTGTGCAGCAAGCGCATCACTGATATAATCGCCATTCAAATTTAATGTTGCGATGATAGAATAATCCTGCGGCGCCAGTAAAGCTTGTTGTAAAAAATTGTCAGCGATCGCATCTTTAATAATTACTTTTCCTCCAACTGCAGCTATACGCATATCTTCATTTGCAACGGCCTCTCCACGTTCTTTTTTGGTTCGGTCCCACTCGTTCCAGGTATAAGTTTCATTTTTAAATTCTGTTTCTGCAAGTTCATATCCCCAGTTTTTAAAAGCGCCTTCCGTAAACTTCATAATATTTCCTTTATGTACGAGCGTTACAGAAGGACATTTGTTTGCAATGGCATATTCTATAGCTGCACGAATCAATCTTTGTGAGCCTTCCTTGCTCACCACCTTTATTCCAAAAGAAGTAGATTCAGGAAAACGAATTTTCTTTACATGCAATTCATTTTGTAGAAAATCCAGCAATTTTTTTGCATCAGGAGTGCCGGTCATGTATTCGATTCCGGCGTATATATCCTCTGTATTTTCCCTGAAAATAACCATGTTCACTTTTTCAGGCTGCCACATAGGAGAAGGAACTCCTTCAAAATAACGTATTGGACGAAGACATACATACAAATCCAAATCCTGCCTTAGCATTACATTCAGACTGCGAATACCGCCTCCCACAGGCGTTGTCAACGGCCCTTTTATGGCTAATAAATATTCCCGGAAAGCATCCATGGTAGATTGGGGCATCCATTCGCCTGTTTTCTTAAAAGATTCTTCACCCGCCAGTACTTTTAACCAATTAATTTTCTTTTTTCCATGAAAAGCTTTTTCTATTGCTGCATCAAAAACACGCACACTTGCTTTCCATATGTCAGGCCCAATGCCATCGCCTTCTATAAAAGGAATTGCTGGACTATCAGGAACATTTAATTTTCCGTTTTTGCCCATCGAAATTTTTTGTGCCATAGTATTTGATTTTAAAACACGGATTTTTTTTCCCGAATTTCACCAATTCGAGCATGTTTAACTTGTGTTCAATTCACGTAGGTAGTACCTATAATTCTGCTATTTTATTTAAAAGATAAACTACAATTAACCCATTCTCCATCAAAATTCACGCCTTCGTATTTTTTATAAAAATTAATTGCCGGTTCATTCCATTCAAGCACCTGCCATACCATTGCCGGTAATTTTTTTTCTTTCGCCTCTTCAATTAATTTATCAAATAATAATTTACCAATTCCCTTTCCGCGAAATGGTTCATTTACAAGAATATCTTCCAGATACATTCGCTGCCCTTTCCAGGTAGAGTAACGGATATAGTATAGAGCAAAACCAACTACCTGATTTTCAACTTCCGCTACAAATGCCCACCACACTGGTTTTTCACCAAAACCACTTTCTACAAAATGATTGAAATCAACCGTAACTTCTTCGGGCGCTTTTTCATAAACAGCAAGTTCGTTGATGAGTTCCATCATTGCATTACAATCTTTCTTTTCTGCTTTTCTGATTTGAATTTCCAAATGATTATTGATTAGTGAAAGCTGATTATTGATACTTATTTCTTATTTCTTATTTCTTACTACTTAATTCTTTATTCAATCTCTTGCCGCTTGTTCCAAATCATTCAAAATATCTTCTATGTCTTCAATCCCCACACTCATTCTGATTAATCCATCTGTTATTCCATATTTTTCCCTGTCTGCTTTTGGCACGCCATAATGTGTCATCGATGCCGGATG
>DATILZ010000205.1:0-2798 GCA_035475995.1 Hanamia sp.
TTAAAATAATTCCACATTTTTTTCACTCCGGCAATAATCAGCAACATATTTTTATTTAACAAAGGCACAGTTTTCAGGGCATATATTTTGGTTAATAAAAAAAGCGCATTTTTTTAATTTTTTTATTTAATCAAAAACAGAAAACTATGAAAACAACAACGAGTTTTATTTCGAAATCCCTTATCGCTGTCACATTTATTCTTTTTACCGTCTTTGTCTTTAGTTGTAAAAAAAATAAAACAACAACCGATAATACTCCATACACTTTGAGCGGAAACGCAAGTGGAAGCCAGGTGGTGCCATCTGTAACCGGCAACGGTACAGGAACTTTTAGCGGAACCTACAACCCGGCTAATCAGACAATGACTTATACCACAAACTGGAGCAATCTGACCGGTGCGCCTACTTCAGGTGGATTTTATACTGGTGCTTCCGGAGCGGCAGGTACTGCAGTAGGAACTCCCTGGACAATGGGAACAGACTGGACAGGAACCGGCACTTACTCCGGCACCATGCAGCTTACACCAGAGCAGGCAAATCAATTGATCGCCGGAAACTGGTATTATTCTATGGGAACCGCAGCTAATAGCGGTGGTGAAATCAGGGGACAAATATCTGCAACCAGGTAAATGGCTTCTTAAAATTATTTAGCGGGGGTTTTCCGGTTTTGAGGTGAATTAAAGATCTTTCCGGAATCCCCGCTTTTATTTGTAAAAAAATAACAGTACAAACAATGAAAGGGCTGGTACAGATACCAGCCACTTTCATATTGATACTCAAAAACCACGATCGTTACGCCTCTTTACACCTCATTTTTATTAAAAATAAATGGGCAAAAAGATCTTTTTTTCTATGAATGTTCTAATGAAATTGTTATTGACTCAGTCCTTCCTTGCTATATTTTTACCGCATGCTTTCTTTTAATTGATGATAATCAATATGATTAAAAATATCCATTGTCTTTTTTTCCAAATAATTAAAAGTTGTTTTTTCAAAGACGCTGAGATTAGGTATTTCATAATACACAAATATTAATTGTGCCGCTGGTGCGCCCGGCGAGCGATCATAATAATCCGGATTAATTTTATACAAACCAACACCTTCCATTCTGCCTGCACTTACCAGCCTTTCTGATTGATCAAAACCGGTTATCCTTTTATCTTCATCAATTCTGGCCGCTGATGCAGATTCTGCCAGTGTCATTGCATTTATTAAACTTTCGTATTCTTTAATTTTTGCCTGCTTATTTTTAATCCCTTCTTCCTCACCGGAAGTTTGTCCTTCAGTCACTTTAATCGCATCTGCCAATGTTTTTTTGATAGATTCAGTTATATAAGGAGAAGGATCTTTAAGCGTTTTCTGAGATTCTTTTATTTCCTTTTGCAAATAAGCAATCGTTTTTTCATCGTCCTTAATCTGATATTTTTTTTGGGCAATAAGAAACTGCACAAATTCTTTTCTTGTCAATGGAACAAAAAGGGGCTTTTCATTTCGTTTAATGATTCGAAAAGGTTTACCGGGAGCGATAGCCGCATAGCCATATTTTCTAAAATCCAGTTCCAGGTAATCTGCTGTCGAGTCTGTAATAGGAAGCTCTTCAAAAAAGAGTGGAAAACCTGCATTTGAACAACCTTTCCAGAAATTTCCTACCTGCCTGAAAAAGTGATCCTCGGCATTTGTTTCCATTCCAATGGAGGTACCATCCATTGATGTTTTTACACCGGATTTATTATCGCTATCCAAATAATAAAAACCAAAACTAAACGTACAGGCAGGAAATGGAGTAACTTTTGCAAAGGGGTCTGTTGAAATACCAAAACTGGTTTTTTCGTCAAATCCGCTTGGCGGATTCAACAAAGGATCTGAAAAGAAAATCTTTAACTGTGCATTCAGGCACTTTTTTAAAGAAGCTACTTTCGTTTTATCAAGATTTTTTACCTGATCGATTTTTTTAAAAAAAGCGCCGGGTTCATTTCCAATTATTTTTCCGGTTACATTTTCAGCATGAACGGTTTTAGTTTGACTCAATGCCGGCATTGACATCAGAAGAAAAATGGGACAATAGATAATTTTTTTTAAACAAAAGCGCATCAATAATAATTTTTAAAGGATTTATATTTTTACAAATTCGACTCTTCTGTTGTTGGCTTTTCCTTCGGCAGAATCATTTTTATCAACAGGCTTTGATGCTCCAAAGCCTTTGCTGGTAAGCCTTGATCCATCAATTCCCATTTCTGATAATTTTGCTTTTACCGCATCCGCACGCTCCTGCGACAGCTTTAAATTTGCATCTGCTTTTCCATCGCTGTCCGTATGTCCATCAATTTCAAATTTCAAATCCGAATGATCTTTCATCAGCTTTACAATTTCATTCAAAGCACCCATAGATTCCGGCTTGATCGTTGATTTGTTTACATCAAATAAAATTCCGTGTGTGATGAATTTTCCATCTGTTACGATTTTGTTGTACTTGTCATCACCCCCCGCAGCGAGGCGAAAATTCTTAATTTTAATACCATAACGGTTTGCTTTAATGTCCACTTTTCCTGCACCTGCAGGTAACGTATTCATGGCAGCTACGCGATATTGATCTATATAAACTTTTCCGATATTCTTATGAATATAAATGGCTACGTGATGCCATTCGTTGCCGGTAATATCTTGTGGCAAAGCAATGAAACCGGCATTTACATCTCCAAAAGTTATTTTTGAAACATTAAGGATCCTGAATTTATAAACGGGATATCCATGGCTGTTTTTATCTTCAGGTTTACGAAAACTCACATTGAATTCGCTGG
>DATILZ010000206.1:0-6951 GCA_035475995.1 Hanamia sp.
AATTCATCGCCCCCCGGAATGGTTATTTTATCACCAATAGAAAGGCCTGAGATCGAAATAATCAGGTTTGGATCAAAAGTAGTACCGGTGACAGCAATATGAGATAAAGTATATTTTTTCGGTGTTTTTGCATTGAAAATATTTTCCAGTTCAACGTTGACAGAACTGGGAATGGTATCGTTTTTCACCAGAGGAATTGCATTAGTTTTCTCAGGTGTATTTGGTACTGTATCTGATTTTGCGGAAACAGGAGGTACAGAATCCTTCACAACCTGGGCTGAAACTATAGTTCTGGCAGTAAAAGAGGTTACTAGCAAGAGAAGGATCTTGTAGATCTTAGGCATTAAATCGATTTTATTAGGGCGGCAAGTTAATTTCAATTATTAAAAGTTTTTGTTAAATAGTAGGGGCAAGGTTTACCCTTGCCTCATTGAGAAAATCCATACAAATAAGGGGCAATTGGAAATGGGCAACTGGAAATAGACATTCTTAAAACGGCACAAATTGCGCAACCGTAAATCGGGCAACCGTGAAGGTTGCCCCTACAACTGTTCACTCGTTTTGCCAAATCTCCTTTCGCGATTTTGGTAATCGAGGAGAGCTTCATATAAATTTTCTTTTCTGAAGTCGGGCCAAAGGGTTTCTGTAAAATATAATTCAGAATAAGCGAGTTGGTATAATAAAAAATTACTGATCCGGTATTCGCCGCTGGTCCTTATCATCAGCTCGGGATCCGGAAAATCTGCTGTGCATAGATGTTGTTTAAAAACTTCAGCAGTTATTTCAGCCGGCTCTATTTTTCCGTCTTTAATTTCTTTCGCAATATTTTTAACCGCATTTACAATTTCCCAGCGGCTGCTATAGCTGAGTGCCATAATAAGATTGAGGCCGGTATTGTCTTTTGTTTCTTCACAGGCTTCATTCAGTTCTTTATGCGCATTTGCAGGAAGCATTTCAATATTGCCGATAACATGAAGGCGGATATTGTTCTTATTAAGTGTGGAAACCTCTGTTCGTATTGTTTTGACCAATAATTCCATTAGACCCGTTACTTCATCTTTCGGTCTGTCCCAGTTCTCTGTACTGAACGCATAAAGTGTCAGATATTCTATTTCAAGTTCTGCACAACCCTCCACAATATTTCTCACGCTTTCTACTCCATTATAATGCCCAAATAACCGGTCTTTGCCTTTCTCTTTTGCCCAGCGCCCGTTACCATCCATAATAATAGCAATATGCCGGGGAAGTTTTTCGGCGATCAATTTATCTTTTAAATTCATGTAATTTATAAAAAGGAGGTAAGGCATTCAGCAGCCCGACTAAAAACAAAAGTAAGAAATACTTTAAACAGAATCTGCCAAATTTTTTTTGTACCTGAGTGTTTAAAAAAACCGTTATAAGTGTACCTTAAAATTTTATTGTTAAACAAAAAGAAGCTTATTCTTCCTTAAAAAATTTTTACTAAGGTTTTGCTGTAGGACAATGATAAGAAGTAATATTAAATGAAATGCCAAATTCAGCAATAGCGTATTGATCTTTTTGCTTACTAAATCCGCGTTGGCGGCCTTCAATACCAATAGGAGTGCCCACTTCGAAAGAACGATCCTGCATAATTGCAGCAAGCGATTTTCCTCCGGCAGCGGTAGGGAATTTATCAATTCCAATATAAGTTTTACTCACATCATCAATATAATCGGTAGTGGTAAAACGATATCCTACTTCAAATGAAAGATTCACTTTGTCGGTAATCGCATATTTTACTCCCATTGCAATAGGGAAACAAACTGCCATACTTCCATATTCCTTCCGGCCTTTGTAAAAACCTTCACCTTCTGTATTTAATGGCCGCAGATACACTTTTTGATTTTGATAATAAGCATAAGGATTGTAATTGAAAACACCTATTCCCAAAGATGCGTAAGGTGTAAATGCATGATCAGGGTCGGTGGGAATGAATTTAAAGAAATTAAAATCACCCTGGAGCGCAATTTCAAATATATTGGTATTAAAACTTAAATTTCTCTTGCGTTGAACTTCATTATCACTGTAAATATCACTGTAACCTAATTTAGCAAAATGACCCGAAAGTCTTACTGATGTATAGTTTCCAAATTGTTTTCTTACAAAAGCGCCTAAATCCATTTTGGGGCGGTTAATTCTTCCCCGGTTATTCAAATCTCCAAAATAATGCGCTAATCCGGCAGTTATTCCAAACTCGCCATCCTGTACATATTCATTCATTTGCGCGTGGCCAATTGTGGCAAAGGCAAGCATCAACCCGATAACGATCAATTTTTTCATAACTCCGGATAAAATAACGAATGTTAAAAGTACGAAGAAAGGAATATTAAATTAGTAAGAAAGGTTAAAATAATCTCAATTCCTTTTATCAAGGCCCCAGGACAGTTTACTGCGAAGAGTTTCAAGAAAGTTTTTTTCATTTAATCGTACAAGATTGATATCGAAAACTTCTTTGCGAATCGCCAGTAAAACTTCTTTGGAAGCAATTTCCCTTCGACTGTCAAGCGTACATAAAAAACCATCAGTACGTCCTTCTATTTCAAAAGAAATAATCGAATCATCGGGAATGACCAATGGCCTTATATTTAAATTATGTGGCGAAACAGGTGTAATCACAAAACTGCCCGAATCAGGGAAAACAACCGGGCCGTTACAACTTAGAGAATAACCGGTAGAACCGGTAGGAGTGGCTACTATTAAGCCATCTGCCCAATAAGTATTTAAAAATTCACCATTCAGATAGGTATGAATTTTTATCATCGGCGATGTATCTTTTTTATGAATAGTAAATTCGTTCAACGCAAAATTTAATCCTTTAAATAAAGGCATATTTGCATCCAGATGTACCAGCGATCTTTTATCAATCATAAAAGTGCGTTTTACCAATGCCTCAAGAGCTGAATGAATTTCTTCCCTGCCAATACTTGCCAAAAAGCCGAGTCGACCATAATTGATGCCAAGGATTGGAATGCCTTTATCGCCTACAAAAGTAACCGCATCCAGCAAAGTGCCATCACCACCAAGGCTGATCATAAAATCTATTTCATTGAGATCAGAAGAACAGTTGAAGGTGGAATATTTATGAGTAATATGAATGGAAGAATAAAACAGGTTAAAAAAATCCTGATAAATAACCGGCTCAATATTATATTGGGAAAATTCGCTCAGCAATACTTTCAGCCCTTCTAATTGTTCAGATTCCAATCCACGGCTATAAATCGCTATGCGCATAATTCTTTGGTTGAATTTTTAATTATCTCCATGAAAATCACAATTATGTAAAAATAATTCCTTTTGGCTAAAAACAGGACGTTATCCATTATTTCTTTGAAAGCAAGGCAAAAGAGGAACCAGCGTTATTTATTGTTTTACTGAAAAAACTAAAGGCAGGATGCAAAAAACTATAAGCTAAACCGCCAGGTAATTCATTAAATTATTATAGTTGGTACTGATTTCATTTTCAAATAATTCTTCACCTGAATAGTAAGAAACTGAGTATTCATATCTTTCAAAAGTGGCAATAATCGTGGAAATTTCTTTCTTATTTATTTGCAGCGTTATTTCTAATAAATCAGAAACAGGAAGAGGTGAAACATTGAGATGGACAATGATTGCACCATCACTTTCGACTATACTGTTTATTTCAGAGATTGCATATCGGGTGCGTTCTATTTCTAATACTACTATGGCTCCAAATTCTGAAGATCCGCAAAGATTGCCAAGAGCAGTAATCAAAGCTCCGGAAGAAATAGTTCCCATTAATTCATTGTGATCGTTAACAACCGGAACGAGATTGGTTTGGTATAAATTATTAATTGTGGAGGCTTTTAAAAAATGAAATCCCGCATTGACCGATGCCGGAATAAAGTCTGCTTGAAAAACTTCCAATGTGCTATTTTTATTTTCATCTATCAGGTCTTCATCTGCAATAAGCCCCAAATATTTTTCGTCTGAAACAACAGGCAAATGGCTTGTTTTGAAATCATTCATTAATTTTAAAGCGATAGCCACTGTATCCTGTAAATGCAATGACGGAAAAATATTATCAGCAAGTTGTAACGTTGTCATTTTATTCAAAATTTATTTTACTGCAAAAATTATTCAATAGAATAGACAATCAAAATCAGATAATCGTTGCAGCAGGGATTTTTAATTTTGACAAAAACGCAGCAAGAATGTGGTTAAATTCGTCAGGAACTTCCATCATTGGTGCATGACCGCATTTATCAATAAAATGCAATTCACTGTTTGGAATCAGTTTATTAAATTCCTTTGCTACAAAAGGCGGTGTGATGGTATCGTTATTTCCCCAGATAAGACAGGTAGGCTGTTTTATCTGGTTCAGCTCGTCGCCGAGATTATTTCTTATTGCCGATTTTGCAAGGGAAATTATTTTTATCACTTTCAACCGGTTATTGGTAATTTCAAAACATTCATCTACCAATTCATCGGTTGCCATTGCAGGATCATAAAAGGTAAGCTGAGTTTTTTTGCGAATGTATTCTTTATCGCCACGCTTCGGGTAACTATCGCCCATTCCGTTTTCAAATAATCCTGAACTGCCGGTCAGTATCAACGATTTCACTCTTTCAGGATTTTTTAAAACATATACCAGTGCTACATGACCTCCGAGAGAATTGCCAAGCAAATGAATCTGGTCATAACCACGAACCTCAATAAATTTTTTGACAAATTTCTGCAATCCTCCAACCGTTGTATGCAAAAGATCCAATTCAAAAAGCGGAAGTAGCGGAACAATTACTTTATTCGTTTTTCTAAAATACTCTACCAAATGTGAGAAATTACTGAGCGCACCAAACAGCCCGTGAAGCAACAGCAGCGGTTCTCCCTCTCCTTCTTCAATAAATTTGAATTTTCCTTCTTGTCTTAATTGATATTCCATGATGCATGTAACTTCAGCAATTTTTTATGCCGTTAATTATTGCTAAAATAAATGTTTCTAATGAAAAAATCTTCTAAATAAATTTTAGTAAAAATTTTTATGACTCGATTTTATGCCCCAAAGTTTCAAAAAAAGATTGAAGCTGGGAAAATAAATCTTTAAAAACAGGAATAATTTTTCCGAGATTATTCAGCACTTTTGGGCCCCAGGGCGCTACATAATTATGGACAGAAGAAGTGGCAACAGTTTCGGGCTTTATGAGAAAAGTTTTTTCTGCAAAAAATAAAATGACACTAAAAATAATGGTGTAAATGCAAGTATAAAGCAGAATGCCACCAACTTTATCTATCCATCCGAGCATTACCAGACTGAAGGCCTTTTTCAAAATGCGGGCGCCGATATGCACCAAAAAAACAACGACAATAAATACTACCGCAAATGAAATTACCGGTAGCCATTTTGCACTGATCGCTGCTGAAGATTGTAAGTGATTGGCGACAATTACTGAAAGTTTTAGAGCTGCTGCCAGGCCGATTATAAAAGCAATGAATGAAAAAATACCAACAATGAATCCTTTGGTAAATCCTTTGAAAACGGCAACGATCATTACGATAAAAAATGCAACATCTATTAGCATTTACATTGTCTTTGAACTTTGAACATTCAACTTTGAACATTCAATTTCAATATTGAATATCCAACTTTCAAACTGAAATTATTTATTCAAAATCTCTTTCACGATTGCTGCAATCGTTTTTCCTTCTGCTTTTCCGGATAGCTGTTTATTTGCAAGGCCCATTACTTTACCCATATCAGCAGGCGAAGAAGCGCCGGTTTCTTCAATTATTTTTTGAATGATGGTTCGCAATTCTGCTTTATCCATTTGTTTTGGCAAAAATTTCTCAATCACTGATATTTCTTCTCTTTCTTTCCCGGCAAGATCTTCACGGTTTTGCTTTTCATAAATTTCCAATGAATCTTTTCTTTGTTTCACCAGCTTTTGCAAAAGTTTTATTTCATCTTCTTCTTTTATTTCACCACCGGCACCTTCTGCTGTTTTTGCCAGGATGATTGCAGATTTAATAGCGCGCAGAGAACGTAAAGATTTTTCATCTTTTGCCAGCATTGCCGTTTTTAAATCCGCCATTACTTTTTGTTCTAATGACATATTTTTAATTATTATTTTGCATAATCCTTCTCTCCAATTACAATCTTCATGGTTTTAACTAATTGCTTTGTTCTTTTTCTATAAACTTTTGATGAAATTCTTTTGCAAATTTTTTTATTTCTGATGCCAGATCGGATCTCCGCGTTGCTCTTTCAAAAGTATCCGCCATCGTTACAAATACCTGGTAATAACAATCCGCCATTTCATCGGTCATCATATCTTTTGTCCAAAGATCAATTCTCAAAGCAGTTTTATCAGCGCCATCCCAAAAAGCGAGCAACATTGCTTTTGCTTTTTGAATGGAATCTGCGCTGCTACCAGATGCGGTCCAGTTTATTTGTTGCGGAACTTTATCAGCATCTAACTGCACGTCGATGTTTATATTTGATTCTGTCATAATTGGGTGCAAATTTAATGCTATTACCTTTGAATAAATACGTGCTTTTTCATAACCTTCAGAATCGGCATTTCATCCATTTATAAGCTTCATCGAAGTAAACTTTAATTGGCTTTTTCTAAAGAATCTATATATAAATCAATGGTATAATTATGTTATTATATCCCCTTAGTTATGTTATTATATTCCCTTTGTTCTATTTAACCTTTCTTTAACCATGTAACAAATACATTTGCCAACTTAATGAAATTTATGAAGAAAATTGTTTTTGTAGTTACCTGTTGTTTGTTTTTTTCAATGGCTTTTGCACAGGAAAAGCAGGACCAGACTACAAAACCGAACAAGATCGATCTTACAACCCGCTCCGGTGATCATTTAATGATACAACTTTCCTCTGATCACTGGTCCGGAATGCCAGATAGTATCAGTAGCCACCAGCGTGGATTTTCAAGAGGTTTTAGC
>DATILZ010000207.1:0-4217 GCA_035475995.1 Hanamia sp.
TTTTTATTTTGTAAAAAGGTTTTCTACCTATCCGGAATACGAAAATGTTCCAATGGTGCTCGAAAGTATGGGTATGCATTCTGATTTCTTTAAAGCCTGCGAAATCGCTAAAGTGGATGATGAGATGGTTATAAATAAACTGATGAATGACGTACATATTATTCGTGAATCAGCAAGAGTTATCCACATGCCTAGGGTGAAAGCAATGACTCATTCATTGATAAAAAATACCCAACATGCCTTAATGAAATTAAGATGGGCTTCTGTAAACTAAAAACCACGAATTAAAGTAAATACGGTTTATGTTTGCTTATGCAATCATTTAATAAACCAAGCCACATAATTATCACATGCAGCAAACGCCTGTCACCTTTTCTTCAAAAGGAAATAACGGAATCGGGATTTAAAATCTCTGCAATTTTCCAAACAGGAATAGAAATAAACGGAACATTGAACGATTGTATCCGTTTGAATCTGACTCTTCGTTGCGCCAGCCAGGTTTTGTATTCTCTCAAATCTTTTTCCTGTAACAATGCTGATGAATTATATCAGAATGTTTCTACGATTCAGTGGGAATCTATCATTCCAAAAAATGGATATTTTTCAATTACCAGCAATGTGGATACTGTTTCCATCAATAATTCTTTATTTGCAAATGTAAAAGTGAAAGATGCTATCGCCGACCGGTTTAGAAATAAGTTTAATGAACGCCCTGATTCAGGACCTGAATTAGAAAGAACGGTGATTAATTTATTCTGGAAAAATGACCACGCACAAATCTTTATCGATACTTCCGGCGAAACTTTATCGAAGCATGGATATAGAAAAATTCCCGGAAAAGCGCCGATGATGGAATCTCTTGCAGCAGCTACTCTGCTGGCTACAAACTGGAACCGGAAATCCCCTTTTATCAATCCGATGTGTGGCTCTTCAACCCTGGCAATTGAAGCAGTAATGTTGGCGACAAACCGATATCCGGGCTTATTCAGAAATAATTATGGCTTTATGCATGTGATTGGCTATAATCAGGAGGTTTTTGAAAAAGAAAAACAAAAATTATCAGATGAAATTAAAGTTGTTCCGGATTTAAAAATCATCGCAACAGATATATCGGAAGATGCAATTCATATTTCAAAAATAAATGCAGGAGTCGCAGGAGTTACAGATTTAATCCAATTTAAAGTTTGTGATTTTGCAGAAACAGATGTTCCTGAAAATGAAAACGGAATTGTTTTTTTCAATCCTGAATATGGCGAACGAATGGGCGATGAAATTGAATTGGAGGAAGCCTATTCTCGAATTGGAGATTTTATGAAGAAAAAATGCAAAGGATATACCGGTTATGTTTTTACAGGCAATCTCAATCTGGCAAAAAAAATCGGATTAAAACCAAAACGTAAAATTGAATTTTATAACGGTAAAATTGATTGCCGTTTGTTAGAATACGAACTTTATTCCGGCAGCAGGAGAGAGGATAAATAAGCGACGAATTACACGAATTGACTGGAGTTAATTTCTATATGAATTAAAATATTTTGCAGTAAGCAAAGAAATAAATCCAATTGGTATTTTAACCGCTGTTGTGAAAATTGCTGTAATTCGTCGCGAAACCTTTTTTGCAAGCAAAACAAAAACAAGGATTCACCATAATTTGTTGCTTTACTCAATCCACAGATAATAATAATGCTAACATTTTTCACTTATGATTTTATTCGTGAAAATTGGTGTAATTCGTGTCCAACAAAACAGAAATTATTTCTTTGATTGAATTATATTTGCAATCCTTACAAAAAATTTCTTGCCTTTCAAGGCAAAATAAAGAAACATGATATCTATTTCTCCTTTTAAAGCATTGCGGCCAGAAGCGCAATTTGCCAAACAAGTGGCTTCCCGTCCTTATGATGTATTGAGCACGAAAGAAGCCAAAGTGGAAGCCGAAGGAAATCCTTATTCATTTCTGCATATTACCAAAAGTGAAATTGACCTTCCTGCTAACATTGACATTCATAGCCAGTTGGTTTATCAAAAAGCAAAGGAAAACTTAGACGCTTTTATCAGCCGCTCGGTGCTTTTTAGCGAAAGCAAACCTTGCTATTATATTTATGAGTTAAAGATGAATAATAGAACGCAAACCGGTTTGGTTTGTTGCAGTTCTGTATCCGATTACGAAGATGGATTGATAAAGAAGCACGAACTGACACGTCCTGAAAAAGAAGAAGATCGCATCAATCATATAAAAACAACTGGGGCTCAAACCGGCAACGTTTTTCTTGCCTTCAGGGATGTGGAGGAGATTAACGATATTCTTCAAAAAGGATGCGCTAAAAATCCGGTTTACAATTTTACTGCAGATGACCATATTGAGCATACCGTTTGGGTAATCAGCGATGAAAAAATTATTGACCGGATAACAGAAATTTTTAAAAACGAAGTTGATTGCACTTACATCGCTGATGGCCATCACCGCGTCGCATCGGCAGCAAAAGTGAAATATGTTTTAGCGGATAACGAAGAAGCCGGACATTTTCTTTCTACTTTATTTCCTGCTTCGCAATTGAAAATAATGGATTATAACCGCGTTGTAAAAGATTTGAATGATTTATCCGGGGAAGAATTTTTTGATAAAATAAATAAGAACTTTTCGATAACAAAAGTTTCAAAACCATTTGCACCAAATGAGCCACACGAATTTGGGATGTATCTGAATCATCACTGGTATCAGCTTGCTGCGCTTGACGGAACTTTTTCTACCGATCCGATCGGCATTTTGGATATTACTATTTTACAAAACAATTTACTGGAGCCGGTTTTGGGGATTAAAGACCAACGAACTGACACACGAATTGATTTTATTGGCGGCATCAGAGGATTGGGCGAACTGGAAGACAGAGTGAACAGCGGTGAGTGGACAGTTGCATTCAGTCTCTATCCTGTAAGCATTCAGCAATTATTTGATATTGCAGACAGCAATAACATCATGCCTCCAAAAAGTACCTGGTTTGAACCGAAACTAAGAGACGGGCTTTTGACACATCTTATTTGCTGATAAAATTTAACTTCGAATATTTGATGCACCGGTTGATGTCCTCGCCGACCGAAAGTAATTCAAGCACCTGTTGATGTCCTCATCAACCGATGTAAATAATTATTTTTTGTTTTTATAAAGATTTGAGGAGATAAAGTATTTTATCTTTACCCGATGAAAAAAATCTTCTTTGCAATTATTTTCTGTGCCCTTGCTATCAACGTTTTTGCCCAGCAGGATGATGTGGATAAACTTCATGAAAATGCAAAAGCATTTATGCGCCAGGGTGATTATGCAAATGCCACACTTATCCTGACAAGAGCCTTTCAGCAGGATCCGCAAAACCTGAGTATTGCAAAAGATCTGGCAATGAGTTATTATTTGCAAAAAGAAAATGAAAAGGCTTTGAGTACAATCAAACCATTTGTGGATAATAATAATGCCGATGATCAAACGTACCAGCTCACAGCTACTTTTTACCGGGCATTGTTAAATGATAAAGAAGCTGAAAAAATTTATAAAAGAGCCATAAAAGAATATCCAAAAAGCGGTGGATTGTACAATGATTATGGCGAAATGCTTTTGTCTAAACATGATCCGGCATCTATTAAACAATGGGAAAAAGGTATTGAAATGGATCCGTCATATGGTAATAATTATTACAATGCCTGCAAATATTATTACTATACAGATTTTGCAAAATCCAAAGTATGGTGCTTGCTTTATGGGGAAATTTTTATCAATATTGAATCCTTTACTTCGCGTACAGCAGAGATAAAAGATATTTTACTGGATGGTTATAAAAAGTTTTTTGCAGATCCGGATCTTTTGAAAAACATCAAAGACAAAAATGCCTTTGAGATTGCTTTTTTGACTTGCATGAACAAGCAAAATGATGTAGTGATTCGTGGTGTCAGTGCAGAAACTTTGACAATGATCCGCACGCGTTTTATGCTGGAATGGAATAAAAATTATGCAGCTAAATTTCCTTTCCGTCTTTTTGAATTGCAGGAAAATCTTCTGGAACAGGGTTTATTTCCGGCTTATAACCAATGGATTTTTGGGGCTTCACAAAATCTGGCCGCGTATCAAAGCTGGGCAAGTAATCATTCAACAGAAATGCAGGGTTTGAAAGATTTTCAATCAGGAAGAATTTTTAAGATTCCTTCAGGTCAATATTATCATTGATTTT
>DATILZ010000208.1:0-5545 GCA_035475995.1 Hanamia sp.
AACTATCTTTTTATCTGTTTTTCAGGTGAAGAGCTCGGTTTATTTGGTTCAAAATATTTTACAGAAAATCCAACAGTTCCTTTAGATGCTGTAAGTTATATGATCAATTGCGATATGGTAGGAAGATTAAATGACAGTACACATACCATCACAATCGGCGGATATGGAACTTCACCAGAATGGGGTAAAATTTTGCCTGAAAAAACACAATCGCTGAATGTAAAATTTGATTCAAGCGGAATGGGCCCAAGCGACCACACCTCCTTTTATCTTAAAAATATTCCTGTTTTATTTTTCTTTACCGGCACGAATCCTGATTATCATAAACCTACAGATGATGTTGACAAAATTAATTTTGTGGGCGAATTGCGCGTAATTCAATACATAGAAAATATTTTAAAAGAAACTAACAATAAAGAAAAGCTTGCCTTTGCAAAAACGCGTGAACCCCAAATGGAAACGGCTCATTTCACCGTTACTTTGGGGTTTATGCCGGATTATACATATTCAGGAACGGGAGTGAGAGCGGATGGAATTATTGATGGAAAAATAGCACAAAAGATTGGAATGAAAGCGGGAGATGTGATCACAAAACTGGGAGATTATCCGGTAACAGATATTAATAATTACATGACGGCATTAAGTAAATTTAAAAAAGGCGATTCAACAAAACTGACCGTTATGCGTGGAAAAGATAAATTGAATTTTGATGTTGTTTTTTAAAAAAATAGAAGATGAAACTGCGGATTGATAATGAAATGATGCTGGAAGATTTTTTCGAAAACACCCGACTGTTAGGGATCGTAGCGTCTATAGAGCAATACCGTTTTTGCTGGCACCTGAACCAGGTTTTGAATTTTGACTTCAGGATAAACAACAGCATCGAAATTCATTTGAACAAAAAAATGAGGAATTATTTTTTCCCTGTTTATCAATACGGACAACAATCAGGAACGATAAAACATTATTTATACAACAATGAAGATGACGGTGAATATTTATTACCAGAATTTAAACACCTTGATTTTTTATGGCTGATGAAAGAGGATATTATGAAAGATGAAGAAGTAAATATTTTTATGAATTCCATAAAAACAATTCCTTCCGTACAAATGGTGGTGGAACTGACGAATGAGAAAATTAAAAACAAACAGCATCTCATTTTCTAATCAATAAAAATCAATATTATGTGGCAGGAAAAAAACAATACACTCTATAAAAAATTTGAGTTCAAAGATTTTTCAGAAGCATTTTCATTTATGACCCGCGTAGCCCTCGCTGCCGAAAAAATGGATCATCATCCGAAGTGGACAAACGAATACAACAAGCTGGAGATGTGGCTTTCAACCCACGATGCCGGTGATGTGGTTACTGACAAAGATAGAAAGCTGGCAAAGATTATTGATGGTTTGTAAAAATTAAGGAACAGCAAATCAATAAATAAAGCAAATTATTATTCTGCTGAAAGATGGTACTGAATTGGCTTTTATACCCAACAATAATTTAGTGAGTTTTTTAACAGCCGATCGGAAAGCTATGAGCGGTTCTGGCCCATTTGATGTGACAATCGTTCAGGCCGCCGGAGGAAGCGTCCCAGCCGGATAAAATCATTCACTGTTTTATCCCTTTTCAGTATAAGTCATTTCACTTTTCTTTCTTTCCACTGATAGCTTCCAAACTTTCCCAAAAAGCCCGCTACGATTGTATATAAAATATGAAATGGCTGCGCTGGCAAAAACCACCAAAGTAATTTTTGTTTGCCGAAAAATTTTGAAACAGGATAAAGAAACAGTATTTCAATTGTGGTTTTAATTGCAATGGAAATTAAAAAATAATAAAACGCTTTTACCGAAAAGAAAGATGAAACAGCCAATATAAAAATCCAGGCGTTTAAAAAATAAACCAGCAGGAGAACGGCAGTTATTTTTTTATCCGTGTATTGATCGGCCTTGCTGGCCCACCGGATTCGTTGATGGATAAAATCTTTGAAAGTCGCTGCCGGAGCGGTTTCAACAATTACATCCTCTGATTTTAAAAACATGATTTTTTCAGGATAACGGTTTTGAATTTTATGCATCAGCAACATATCATCGCCGCTGGCTATAGCATCAATTCCTTCAAAACCATTCACTTCAAAAAATGTTTTTTTTTCATAAGCAAGATTAGCGCCATTGCACATCGAGTGGAATTTTTTATAAACCGACGCACCGGTAATTCCCTGCAACATCATAAAATCGAGCGATTGAAAGTTTATAAAAAACTTTTTTAAAAATGACTCCTGTTTTAAAGCGTTTTTAAATGCTACCGGTAAAGCAACAAATACCGGTGATTTCTCTTCATAAAATGAAGCTAAAGTTTCAAGCCATTTTTCCGGCGCAACGCAGTCTGCATCAGTAGTTACAATCAATTCTCCTTTTGCAAACTGCATGGCGGTTTCTATTGATTTTTTTTTATAAGAGTTCAGGATCTGATCTTGTGTAAAATCTTCAAGATTTATAAGATATATATTTTCCTGTTTATAAGAAAGAACAACACTTACAGTATTATCTGTTGAATGATCATTTATAATAATTACTTCAAACTTATTTGAAGGAAATGTTTGCCTTATAATGGATTCGATGCAGGTGCCGATATTTTTTTCTTCATTTCGGGCGGCGATAATTATGGAAATGAAAGGTAAGTTTTTTGTATTGTTAACAGTAGCTTCTTTATAAACAGGTATTTCTCTCCAACAGATTTTATAAAAAAAAATTAATGCTGTGTATAAGAGCATGAAGAAAAGTGTAAGGAAAAAAATCATCCGTTTCTTTTGTTTGAGATACTTCAAAAATAGATTTTTGGATTGAATATAATAAAGATGGCATTTTTTAAACACGGATTGTTTATGCTTCGCAAAAAGGGAGTGCGCAGGATTGTTGGACGAATGGCAGTAAATAACGGGAATAAAAAAGTAATGTGTGACTCTGCCAATACTGATTCGTGAAAATTTGTGAGATTTGTGGCCTTAAATATTTCCTAACACCTATTTTCCTGCGCTTGCCTTTTCGTAAATTTGCAGGATGCAGGAATATTTACAGGGATTGAATGATTCGCAACGCGAAGCTGTACTTCATCGCGATGGTCCGATCATGATCGTTGCCGGTGCCGGCAGCGGAAAAACAAAAGTATTAACTACAAGAATTGCGCATTTAATGGCCTCCGGCGTGGATGCTTTCCAAATATTGGCGCTCACTTTTACCAATAAAGCCGCGGCTGAAATGAAGGAAAGGGTTACACATATCCTGGGAAACAATGAAGCGAGAAATCTTTATATCGGAACTTTTCACTCGGTTTTTGCCCGCATTTTAAGAGCAGAAGCAGACAAACTGGGTTACCCGAGAAACTTCACCATTTATGATACCGATGACGCGAAAAGCGTGGTCAAAACGGTTGTCAAAGAAATGAATCTTGATGATAAACATTATAAAGCAAACACAGTTTACAACAGGATTTCAAGTGCCAAAAATAGTTTGATCACTCCGGAAGAATATATCAATGATTATGGCTTGCAACAGGAAGATATGCGCGCAAACCGTCCATTGATTGGGCAGATTTATACTGCTTATTGCAACCGTTGTTTTAAAAACGGGGCCATGGATTTTGATGATCTTTTGCTGAAATTTTATCAGCTTTTAAACACGCACCCTGAAAGCCTGAGCAAATACCAGCGCAAATTTAAGTACATTATGATTGATGAATACCAGGATACCAATACTTCACAATACCAGATCATAAAACTGCTTGGCGCTATGCACGAAAACGTTGCCGTTGTTGGAGATGATGCACAAAGTATTTATAGTTTTCGCGGGGCTACAATAGAAAATATTTTGCAGTTTCAAAAAGATTATGACGAAGTAAAAGTAGTAATGCTGGAACAAAATTACCGGAGCTCACAAAATATTTTGCATGTTGCCAACCAGGTTATTGCCAATAATAAAGGACAAATTCCGAAGAAATTATGGACGGATAATACGGAAGGCGAAAAGATAAAATTAGTGCGCACCGCCACCGATAATGATGAAGGAAAATATGTGGCCGATGCAATCCAGGAACAGAAATTACGCAACCATTATCGCAACAGTGATTTTGCCATTCTTTATCGCACCAATGCACAAAGCCGGAGCTTTGAAGAAAGCCTTCGCAGAATGAATATCGCTTATCGTATTTATGGCGGCATTAGTTTTTATCAAAGAAAAGAGATTAAAGATTTTTTAAGTTACCTAAGAGTAATTTTAAATCCAGGCGATGAAGAAGCTTTGAAAAGAATTATAAATTATCCGGCGCGAGGCATCGGAAAAACTTCTATCGAAAAAGCGGTTCTGTTTGCAAATGAGCATAACATTTCTATGTGGAATGTACTGGAACGCGCTTCTGAGTTTGGTTACAAAGCTTCAACACTTGAAATCATCAGCAACTTTGTAATTATGATCAAGATGTTTCAAAGCGAATTGCAAAAGAAAAATGCGTACGATCTGGCCATTCTTGTTGGCAAACAAACCGGTATTGTAAAAGATCTTTTTAATGATAAAACCACAGAAGGGCTTGTGCGTTATGAAAACCTGCAGGAGTTATTAAACTCAATAAAAGAATTTACAGAAACGCCTACAGAAGATGGGGAATTGCTGGATAAAAGCCTGGGAAGTTATTTACAACAAATTACGTTATTAACCGATGCCGATGATGATAAAGGCCAAAGTGATGTGGTGAAATTGATGACGATTCATGCGGCAAAGGGTTTGGAATTCCCGGTAGTTTTTGTAGGTGGATTAGAAGAGACTTTGTTTCCAAATGCAATGGCAATCAATACCCGCGAAGAACTGGAAGAAGAAAGAAGATTGTTTTATGTAGCGATTACACGCGCAAAAACCAGGCTGTGGCTTACCTATTCAAATAATCGTTACCGGTTTGGAAATCTTACCCAAAATGAGCCAAGCAGATTTATAGATGAATTGCCCGCCGAGCGTTTGGATAAATCTTTCGCCGGTGGCAACATGCGCAACAATCAAACGAATCATTGGAATGCTTTTGATAAACCGAAATATCCATCTTATAATCAAAAACGTGAACCGCAGCCTGAAAAGCAGGCGTATCTTGTTTCTACACCTGTTATAAAAATTAAAGAGCATGTTCCTTCTCCGGACTTTGCACCCAGCGATACCAGTAATTTACAAACCGGCCAGAAAATTGAACATCAGAAATTTGGTTTTGGTGAAGTAATAAAAATGGAAGGTGCAGCGCATAATCCTGTGGCAACTGTAAAGTTTGAATACAATGGAGAAAAGAAAATTATGCTGAATTACGCAAAGTTGAGAATAGTAGAATAAGAAATAAGGGTTTCTTAAACTTTGTTTAATGAATATGCCGCCTTTTAATAATGCCACCCGAAGCTTCTTTAATGGTGCTTGCAAAAACAAACGACCGCGGATCAATTTCACTCACCAGGTTTTTCAATTTCCTGATTTCTAAACGGGTAATTACGGTAAAAATAATATCGCAATCCGCGTGT
>DATILZ010000209.1:0-7437 GCA_035475995.1 Hanamia sp.
ATCCTGCTTCCGGCAATAGGTGATCAGCAGGGAAGCAGTGTTTCACAAGAGATTTCTGTTTCAAAAGGGGATCGGTTAGCCATAGCCACTATGTATGGATTTTCAAATGATTGGTTTTTTGCAACAGGCGCAAACGGAATAGATCCGCTGAAAAAAGGAGATGCGTCTGCAAGCATGGGTCTATACAACGATGGAACTGCTGTAGATCAATTTCCAGGGGCAGGAGTTACACAGTTCAACCTCGCAGGAACGCCGCTCTCTGAAAGCGTGCCCATTACAGCCGTACCGAATCCGAATGCCTTTACTACTTTGCCTCCGATTACAAACATTATAAAAGTGACGATACAATAAAGTGATACAGGCTCGCAATACTTTTTAAAACCTGTTTCAATTGTAGTTATTTATCAGAGGTAGCATTTTTTTGAAAAGGTGCTACCTCCTGGTGTTTTAAACAGTCGATGCCTTTTAAAAGTAAAAAACATGGATAGTAGAATAAAAAAACCTCTTCATTTCTGAAAAGGTTTTTGATACTTAACTGCTCATACCTAAATTCTAACACCTCATACATAAAACTTATTGTACTGCAATTTCCTTTGGCATCACTTTTACTTCTTCTTTCTTGGGAAGAGTAAGCGTTAAAATACCATCCTCATATTTTGCAGCGATATCTTCGGCATTTATTTTTTCATCAAGGGTAAATGACCTTTTGAAAGATGAAATAACGAATTCCTTTTTGATGAATTTCTTATTTTCTTTCTGATCTTCATTTTTCTCTTCATTTTTTTCTTCTTTTCTCTCAAAAGAAACTGTGAGAATATTTTTGTCAACAGTTATTTTGAAATCTTCTTTTTTTCTGCCGGCGGCATTTAATTCCAATTCGTAATTATCATTGTTTTCAACAATGTTTACCGGAGGAAAATTGAAGCTGCTTTTCTTTGAAACCGGCATTTCATTTAATAAATTATCCAGGAAAAAATCCAAACTTTTCAGTGATGGTTGGTTAAATGTTACTGTTGTCATAGTTTTTATTTTTTTGATTTTTTTAAAAATTTAATTTCCAATAGTTAATCAAATTAAAGACCATCACAATAAATCAGAAACTTTTGCTCACTTTTCAAGACAAACTGACTTGCAAAGAAATTTTTAATGACATAATTTCCAATTTCGTAAACAAATTCATGCCTTTTTAAAGCTGGAAGTATTGTAAATTTGCACTCTAAAATTTTAAATTAAAAAGACATGTATCCAGCAGAAATAGTAACTCCAATGAAAGGAGAATTGACCGAAAATGGTTTTGAAGATTTGGTAACTCCGCAGCAAGCAGAAAATGCGATAAATGCTGCCGGCACTACTTTATTTGTTATTAATTCAGTATGTGGTTGTTCGGCAGGAACCGCACGTCCGGGTGCTTTACTTGCGCTTGAAAGCAGCGCTAAAAAGCCTGACCACCTTGCAACTTCTTTTGCAGGTTTTGATTATGATGCGGTAAATAAAGTACGCGAGCATTTGCTTCCCTACCCTCCATCTTCACCATCTATCGCTTTGTTCAAAAACGGGCAATTGGTTCATTTTTTAGAAAGGCATAATATCGAAGGAGCTTCCGCAGAAATGATTGCAAATAATCTTACAGCAGCTTTCGAAGCATATTGCTGATTATACAAAATAAAAACCTTCGCAAAATGAAGTTTTTTTTAAGGTTGCCAACTTTTTAAAAGTTGGCAACCTTGAAAAAAAGGAAGATTTTTATTTTTTTAAATATCTTGTGCAAAAAAGATGAGGAAAGCTTGTTTCCAAAACTAAAAGGTAAACCATGTATCCCAATTTATATTTTGTTTTTAATGACTGGTTTGGCTGGAAAATAAACGCCTTCAAAATCTTTTATACCTTCGGAATTTTTGTTGCGATTTCCTTCATTGTAGCTGCTTATTTATTTACCCTTGAACTAAAACGAAAAGAAAAACAAGGCCTTTTATTGCCGCGTGAAGAAACGATCACCACTGGCCAGCCTGCCTCTTTTCTCTCCTTATTTGTCAATGGCCTGATCGGTTTTATTTTTGGTTATAAACTGATCGGTGCTTTTATAGCGAGCCGTCAATCAGGACTGGATCTCCAGGATTATATTTTCTCATCACAGGGAAGCTGGTTAGGCGGACTTATTCTTGCAGCAGTTCTTGCTTATTTAAAATACAAAGAAAAGGATAAACAAAAATTAGCCAAACCGGAGAAAAGAATTATTCGCATATGGCCTCATGACCGTGTGGGCGATATTGTAATTTTTGCTTTGGTTTTTGGAATTATCGGTGCAAAGATTTTTGATAATCTTGAGAATTGGGATCGTTTTATCTCAGACCCAATTGCGAATTTAATAGCGCCCAGCGGACTTACTTTTTATGGCGGGCTCATTTGCGCAACCATTGCTATTTTGATTTATGCACGCAAAAAAGGAATCGGATTATTATATCTGATAGATGCGGCGGCCCCCGCTTTGATGATTGCTTATGCGATTGGAAGAATGGGTTGTCAAACTGCGGGAGATGGCGATTGGGGAATCTTTAACAGCGCCTATATCAGCGATGTCCCTGGACATGTAGTTCCTGCAACGCCTGAGCAATTTCAACAAAAATTAAAAGAAAACTCTACTTATTTTTTAAACGGAACAGTAACAGATGCTCCAGGGGTCTCTACGATGGTTACAGACCGGCATGAGGAATCGCTGGATAAAGTGCCACATAAAAGTTTTCGCGGTCCAAAATTTTTGCCAAAATGGATGTTTGCCTATACCTACCCTCACAATGTGAACGAAGACGGAATTTTATTGCCGGGTTGTGAAGGAAAATATTGCCGGGCTTTACCGCAACCGGTATTCCCTACTCCCTTTTATGAAATAATAGCTTGCTTTATTTTATTTGCTATTTTATGGCTTATCCGCAAACGAATCAAAGTTGCCGGAGTACTATTTTGCATTTACCTGATCATGAATGGAGTGGAAAGATTTTTAGTAGAAACAATTCGCGTCAATACAACTTATTCTATTTTTGGAATTCACCCCACGCAGGCTGAACTCATTTCTGCTGCTTTGGTAATTACCGGTATTCTCGGAATTATTTATTTTTCCAGGAAAGAAAAAACTGTGGAAGAATTATAAATAGTTTCTTTTTTCACTCAAAGCATTTTCATCAGGCTCTCCTAATTTTTTTGCAAACTTTCCAATCGTAAGCCCTTGTATAATGATGGAGAATAAAACGACAATGTAGGTAATTGAAACAAACATGTCACCATACATATATTTTGGAACAGCAAGCGCAAGTGCTACAGAAATGCCACCTCGCAACGCTCCCCAGGTAAGAATTGGAATGGTATTTTTTGGAAAGGAATTTTTATATTTTAAAAAACGGATCGGTAACGAAACAGAAACAAGTCGCGCAAATAATACAATTACAATGGTAATACAACCAAGAAACAATAAAGTAAAATTGAATGGAACAATCAGCATTTCGAATCCAATGAGAAGGAATAAAATCGCATTCATTACTTCATCAATCATCTCCCAGAATTTTCCAATATAATCGCGGGTAACATCGCTCGCCACTACATCCATACTTTTATTTCCGGTAATGATTCCAGCTACAACCATGCTTAGTGGCCCGCTTACATGAATGATTTCAGCAAGAGAATAACCTCCCATTACAATCGCTAATGTGACCATTACTTCCACTACATAATTGTCTATTGAACGCAAGGCCAAATATCCGATATATCCCAGAAACCAACCGAAAAGCAAGCCGCCACCCGCTTCACGCACAAAAAGCCAGATAATTTTCCATACCGAAATATTTTCAACTCCAATCTGTGCAACCTCGTAAAAAGTAATAAACAAAACGACACCAACGCCATCATTCAGTAAGCTTTCGCCACTGATCTTTGTTTCAAGCGATTCAGGAATTTTCGCTTTTCTTAAAACACCTACCACTGCAATCGGATCAGTAGGAGAAATTAAAGCACCAAATAAAAGACAATAAAGAAAATTTACTGAAAGGCCAAAAAGCATGGTTGTGAAATATAATAAACTGCCGATTATAAAAGTGGAAATGACAACGCTGATCGTTGCAAACGTAATGATAGAAGTGCGTTCAGCTTGCAGCTTTTTAGAATCTACATGTATGGCTGCAGCAAAAAGCAGGAAACTTAACATCACTTTGAGCAATACCGTTTGAAAATCGATGAGACTAATGGCATGGGTGGTTGTTTCAAAAAATTCAGGAGAAATAATTCCAATGCCGACAACGCCAAGCGAGGTGATAAGCGAAATAAGCATGATGCCGATGGTTCGTGGCAATTTTATAAACCGGTGATTGATATATCCAAAAATCGCTGTTAATACAATTATCAGAGTGATAATATTATAAATCTCCATGCCGAAATATAAGAAAGAATTTTTTTGTAAAAAATTTTGACTTTTTATTTTGTATGAAACAACAAGAATTTCCTGCCAGGAATTCCAATAATTTTTGATGCAGTTCTGAGCAGACTAACAAATAATGAAGAAGTTACTTTTCTTTTGCTATTTATTTTTCTTCAGTAAACAAACAAAAAATGCAGAATCGTATTTTTTAAAAATCAGATTCTGCATTCCTGTTAATTATCACATTCACACATCAGCGCACCAGCAAGCCGGCACACCTGATCACATTACATCAAAGCCATATCCAGCACCTGCTGCATGGTTTTTACATAATTCACTTTTAATCCTTTTATATAATTTGGATTGATCTCGTTTACGTCTTTTTCATTCTGCGCGCTCATGATTATTTCCTTTATTCCGGATCTTTTTGCTGCCAGCACTTTTTCTTTAATTCCTCCAACAGGAAGCACCTGGCCACGCAAAGTAATTTCACCGGTCATTGCCATATAAGGCTTCACTCTTCGGCCTGTAAATGAAGATGCAAGCGCTGTCATCATCGTAATTCCGGCGCTTGGACCGTCTTTTGGAACCGCGCCTTCAGGCACATGAATGTGAACATTTTTCTTATAAAACATTTCCGGATCTATTCCATATTTTTTCGCATTCGATTGCAAATAGCTGAGTGCAGTAGAAGCGCTTTCTTTCATCACATTTCCAAGATTTCCGGTAAGTTTTAAATCGCCTTTCCCATTATCGCTGGTAGCAGATTCAATAAATAAAATATCACCACCTACATACGTCCACGCCAATCCTACAGCGACTCCGGCCATGTTTGCCGTTTTATAAACTTCATTGCTGTACCGGGATTTCCCTAAAATTTTATCTACATCATTGATGCTTACAGTAGGTTTTAATTTCCCTTTTTCAGCATATTCTCTTGCAAGATTGCGCATTACACTTGCCAATTGTCTGTCCAATTCACGCACACCACTCTCACGTGTGAAATCTGCAATAATTTTTTCCAAGACGGCGTCGCTTATTTTAAAACGAACGTCTTTTAGTCCGTGTGCTTCTTTTTGTTTTGGTAACAAATGCCTTTTAGCAATTTCTATTTTTTCTTCAATTGCATATCCACTCAGGTCTATTATTTCCAAACGATCGCGCAACGCTGGTTGAATATTCTGTAAATTATTTGCTGTCGCAATAAAAAGGACTTTACTCAGATCATATTCCATCTCGAGATAATTATCATAAAAATTATTGTTTTGCTCCGGATCCAAAACTTCCAGCAAAGCGGAAGAAGGATCGCCGCGAAAATCTGTCCCTACTTTATCAATTTCATCCAAAATCATCACCGGGTTGGAAGATTTTATTTTGCGGATGGATTGTAAAATTCTTCCCGGCATGGCCCCAATATAGGTTTTACGATGGCCGCGTATCTCACTTTCATCGTGCAAACCGCCGAGGCTCACTCTTACATATTTTCTGTTGATCGCGTTTGCAATACTTTTACCCAAAGATGTTTTTCCAATTCCCGGAGGGCCTACGAAACATAGAATCGGGCTTTTCATATCGCCTTTTAATTTTAAAACCGCCAGATATTCTAAAATCCTTTGTTTGATTTTCTCCATTCCATAATGGTCGTGATCCAGGATCTTTTTAGCTTTTTTAAAATCATATTGGTCTTTTGTATAATCTTCCCAAGGCAAATCCAGCATCAGATCAAGGTGATTATAAACAACAGAATAATCAGGAGTAGAAGGATGCATTCTCTCCAGTTTTTCCACCCCTTTATTAAACATTTCTTTTGCAGCTTCAGGCCATTTTTTTGCTTCAGCTTTTTTCTGCATTTCTTTCACTTCGGCCACATTATCGCCACCCAGTTCTTCTTTGATCGCTTTTAATTGTTGCTGCAAAAAATAATCTTTCTGCTGTTTGTCCAGCTCCGCCCGGGTTTTGTTGGTTACTTTATTTTTCAATTCGGCGTATTGCAATTCTGTTTGCAATAAATTCAACAACACTTCGGCTCTCGCTTTGATATTTTGAATTTCCAAAAGCTTTTGTTTTTCAACAACATTGCTGTTCAGATTGCTGCTTACGAAATGAATTAAGAATGCGGGGTTCTCAATATTTCTCAAAATAATTGTTGCCTCAGAAGGCATATTTGGCGACAGTTGTATGATCTGGCCGGAAAGTTCTTTAATAGAAGAAACCATCGCTTCAAAATCTTTATCCTCTTTCAATTCTTCATCAGGAAGCACGGTAATTTTTGCTTTGAAATAAGGCTCTTCAGAAGTGATCTCATCAATTTTGAATCTCTTTTTGCCCTGGATAATAACAGTTGTTCCACCATCTGGCATTTTGATTTGTTTCAGAATTTTTGCAACTGTTCCAACATTTACCAAATCGCTCACAGTTGGCTCTTCCACCTGACTGTCTTTTTGTGAGATAACGCCAATCAATTTGTCAGTCTTATAAGCATCGGTTACGGCCTTTATACTTTTATCGCGGCCTACCGTAATCGGAATTACCACGCCGGGAAAAAGCACAGTATTTCTCAAAGGCAGCAGCGGTAATTCAGCAGGGATTTGGGTTTCATCAGTTGTTTCATTGTCTTCATGTAAAGGAATCATGGGCATAAATTCCATTTCATCTTCCGGCCCATCAAGGAAATAATTTTTATTCATATATTGTTTTACTCATTGTCATTTTGTCAATAATCTTGTCAAAGAAACGAAGATTTTAAAGGATAACTATAATGTTCAAGATTAATGCCATGTTAAAGAACGCTTCAGCAGCATCAGCCTTTTAGTTTTCAGTTTTTGCTTTCAAAATATCAACAGTAAACAAACGAATAATATCATGACTTATTTTTAATGTATAGCTAAATTCACATTACCATTAAAGACATCAAGCAGTGGAAACGTTTGTATGAGAGGAGAATTACAACTTTTCATGGGGCATTTTATACATTTTAAAAAAAATTTGCCTTTTTTATATCGTAATTTTGCATAAGAATCAGATTATGAATACTA
>DATILZ010000210.1:0-4579 GCA_035475995.1 Hanamia sp.
TTGGAGTCGGATTAGCGATGGTGAAAGAAGAAAGGCGCCAACCGATGCTTCGCTTTTCAGAAAGCCTTGCCGAAACGATGTTTAAATTTACCAACATTATTATGCATTTTGCCCCATTTGGCGTAGGTGCAGCCATTGCCGTTACGGTGGGGCATCTGGGTCTTGATATTCTCTTTTCCCTTGTAAAATTGCTGCTTACATTATACGCTTCGTTGCTTGTTTTTCTTGGAATAGTTCTTTTTTCCATCGCCTATTTTTTAAAGATTCCCGTGCGGCAATTTATCAGGGCTGTCTCCGAACCGGTTGCGATTGCTTTTGCTACTACCAGTTCAGAATCGGCTTTGCCCATTGCTATGGAAAATATGGAAAAATTTGGCGTACCAAGGAAAATTGTATCGTTCGTGTTGCCCACAGGATATACCTTTAACCTGGATGGAACTACTTTGTATCTTTCGCTGGCGAGTGTATTTGTAGCACAGGCTGCCGGAATTCACATGCCGTTTGGAACACAACTTATTATGGGACTTACATTGATGCTTACCAGCAAAGGCGTTGCCGGTGTTCCACGTGCATCTTTGGTTATTTTACTCGGAACCGTTTCTTCTTTTGGTTTGCCCTTGTGGCCTGTGATGGCGATCCTTGGAATTGATGAATTGATGGACATGGCGCGCACTTCGGTAAACGTGATTGGAAATACTTTGGCCAGTTGTGTAATTGCAAAATGGGAAGGAGAATTTGACCAGGAAAAAGCTCTGGCTTTTGTTGCGGAATAATGATTTCCCTTTTCTTTAAGATTTTTTGTTGTTTCTTTATCAGAATTTACTGCGTTGAATTTATCTCATAAAAATAATATTAAGTGGACCTGTTGAACATTTTAGGAATAAGCATAAAGGATCTTTTAAATCCGCAATTTTATATTGAACACGGGGGATTATGGATGATCGTTTTTATTGTATTTGCCGAAACCGGTTTATTTGCCGGCTTTTTTTTACCTGGCGATGCATTACTTTTTGTAACCGGGATTTACAGCGATCAGATCGTAACTGCTGCTTTATTTCCATCGCATAATGAATGGGTGGATCTGGGTATCCTTTGGCTGCTCATCACTTCAGCCGGAGTAATTGGAAATTTTGTTGGCTATTGGTTTGGCCGAAAAAGCGGCCCTTTTTTATACGAGCGAAAAGATTCTTTTTTCTTCAAGAAAAAGCACTTGATGCAGGCGCATGATTTTTATGAAAGAAATGGCGGTGGGGCTATTATTATTGCAAGGTTTGTACCTTTTATCCGAACCTTTGCACCGATCGTGGCGGGAATTGTGAAAATGGAGCGGAAAAAATTCGCGTACTATAATCTTTTAGGTTGTATTCTTTGGGTTGGAAGCATGTTGCTTGGTGGTCATTTTTTGCAGAGACTAATCATGAAAGAATTTAATTTTGATTTAAAAGAACACCTGGAAGTAATCGTAATAGGAATTGTGGTAGTTACTACTTTCCCTGTTATATGGAAAGTTTTTGTGTCAAAAAAGAAACCGAAACCAGTAAGTAATTAAAATTTGAACCATTTGTTTTTGTTACCCGGTTGGTTTTGTTCAATTCTTCAATGAATTTTGCTTAAATAAAAAGTTCAGTTTATTGGATTTCAAAAAAATTTATAATAAAATCTGGGATCGTTCTGCTCCCTCAATAGCAAACAACGATCTGAAGTTTCTCATTATTCGTTTTTCTTCTATCGGCGATATAGTACTTACTACGCCGGTAATACGATGTTTGAGGGCTAAATATCCACAGGCAACGATTCACTACCTCACTAAAAAAAAATTTGCCTCAATCGTTGAGTCCAATCCATACCTGGATAAAGTTCTTACATTGGAAGATAATTTTAATAAAATGATTGAGCAAATAGAAAGCGAAGCATACGATTACATCATCGATCTGCACCACAATCTACGCACTTTACATATCAAGAATTTAATCCGTGACATTCCTTTTTATTCTTTTAATAAATTGAACATAAAAAAATGGCTTTACACAAATTTTAAAATAAACCGGATGCCACATGTTCATATTGTGGACCGGTACATGGCTACTGTTCATAAATTAGGTGTAATAAATGATGGCCTCGGACTTGATTATTTTATCCATGAAAATGAAAAGATAAAAGAAGGAGATATTCCTTTTTCTCATTTGCAAGGCTATGTTGCCATTGCCATTGGCGCTGCACACAATACCAAAAAACTTCCGGTAGAAAAATTAAAAGAACTGGTAGAAAAAATTAAACACCCGGTTATTTTGCTTGGAGGAAAAGAAGATTTTGCAAACGGCGAAAAAATAGCCGAACCGGACCCGATAAAAATTTATAATGCCTGTGGCAAATTTTCATTGAATGAATCTGCAGATATTGTGCGAAATGCCAGGTTAGTGATCAGCCATGATACAGGACTGATGCATATTGCAGCAGCTTTTAAAAAAAATATTCTTTCTGTTTGGGGAAATACAGTTCCTTCTTTTGGGATGACACCCTACCAGACAAAATATGAAGTATTCCAGGTAAATAAATTGTGGTGCCGTCCGTGTTCGAAAACAGGATTTGATAAATGCCCGCTTGGACATTTCAAGTGCATGAACAATCAGTCCACAGATGCAATAGCTGGCAGTGCCGATTCTTATTTAAGCGAGAAAATTAAGAGTTGAGGATTGAGAATTGAATGGCCTGATTCTGTACTTCAATTTTTTTCTTTTGTTTATGCTCAATTTCATACAGGAGTAAATAGTTTCGGTTTTATAATTCATTAAACGGAATAGCAGATGAAGGAATGATTTTGAATAAGATTTGAGAACGGAAGGATTGAAAAAGTTTGGAAGCAGGATGGAAAGATTTAACAACAACAGCAATGACAGAATTTTGGGAAGAAGCATTTAAGGACAAACAAGAAATGTGGGGTTTTGAGCCTGCAAAATCTGCTGTTTTGACAAAGGACTTTTTTGTTGAGCATAAAATAAAAAGCGTACTTATTCCTGGAATTGGCTATGGACGTAATGCACAAATTTTTAGAGACAATGGAATGACAGTAACAGGAATTGAAATTTCTCAAACTGCAATTGATTTAGCTCAAAAACATTTTGGCAATGACTTGACAATTTATCACGGTTCAGTAACTGAAATGCCTTTTGACGACAAGTTGTATGACGGAATATTTTGTTACGGATTAATTTACTTATTGGACAAAGACGAAAGAAAAAAACTAATCAAAGACTGTTTTAACCAATTGACCGAAAACGGGTTTATGATTTTTACGGCTATCACAAAAGATGCTCAAACTTATGGAAAAGGAACATTTATAAGTAAAGACAGGTTTGAAATGTTTGGCGGTGTTAGAATTTTCTTTTACGACAAGGAAACCATAGACGAAGAATTTGAAAATGCAGGACTTTTTGAAGTAACAGAAGTAACTGAAAATTATCCTTTTTATTTGATAAGATGCAGAAAGGGCAAAGCCAAATAACGAAAAAAATAAACTAATTAATGACTTCTTTACAACAGCAACCAACGTTCGCATTATACAAGCATTGCAAAAGTGCTAGCAATCAGCAGCCAGTACAATGAACTTTTAATTATAAATTTGGCAACGGTTTCTGACAGAAAGAATTCCAGATCTGTATAAATCCGGGAGAATAAGTGGCTTTTTATGACGACAGTGCTAACATCAGGCTGACTCAATAATTTTTAACGTGGATATTCAACCATTAGAACATAAAGACATCAGTATTTTGAGTGATTTAACACCGGATGGGTGGCAAAACATTGTTCCAATTTTTGACTTTTATACAAAATCTAATTTTTGTTTTCCCATTAAAGTTGTTCATGCCAATAAAATTGTAGGAGTAGGAACAACTATAATTCATAATGACATTGCTTGGTTGGCTCACATTATTGTACATCCTGACAGAAGAAATCAAGGCATCGGTCAATTAATTACACAAACCTTAGTTGATAAGGTAAAAGAAAAATCATGCGACACTATTCATTTAATAGCAACAGATCTTGGCGCACACGTTTATGAGAAACTTGGCTTTGTCACCGAAACAGAGTATTTATTTTTTAAGGATATTAAGCCCGGTCAAAGTTGGGAAGTATCTAAAAAGATCATTCCTTTCGCCGACAATTTTAGAAAGCAAGTCGAGAGTTTAGACCATCATGTTTCATTGGAGAAGAGAATGTTGCAAGTTGAACAGCATCTCAAAAATGGTTTTGTTTATTTGCAAAATAATAAAGTTGAAGGTTATTATTTGCCTACTTTCGGAGAAGGTTTAATAGTAGCAGATACAGCTTCAGCAGGAGTTGAACTTATGAAACTGCGGTTGACTTCAAAAGAACATGCAGCTTTTCCTGTTGACAATTCAAGTGCAGCAAGTTTTTTTCGTCAGTATAATTTTAAAGAATTTAAAACGGCAAAACGAATGAGGCTTGGGGAGAAAAAAAATTGGCAACCGACAAAAATTTATAACAGGATTGGAGGTAATCTCGGATGACATTATTAGAAGCAACAAAGTTGGAACTTCTAACAAACCCTACTGCGAAA
>DATILZ010000211.1:0-1643 GCA_035475995.1 Hanamia sp.
TTATCCAAGGACCGTTTCTTTGGTGCATTCAAATGACAGCGATAGTGCACAGAAAGTAATTTTGAATACATCTCATTTTATTATTCTGACCACTATCCCGATGGCGGCCGGAATTTTTTTGTTATCAGAGAAACTTACGAAAATCTATTTTGGGCAACAATTCATGCCTGTGATCACAAACCTTAAGATCCTTGCCATTTATCCATTTGTAAAAGCGTACAGTTTATTTCTGAACAAGCAGTTGTTGATGCCTTACAACAAGGAACGAATTGTGTTAAATGGCTTATGGGTTGGCGCGGCCATTTTCATTGCTTCTACTCTGCCTTTATCATTGTATTACGGCGATAAAGGCACCAGTATTGCTGTAATAATTTCTGAGATAAGTGTTCTGCTCTATTACATTTTTTATATTAGAAATTATGACAACAATTTAAAATTTACTGATACCTCTGTTTTATTACAGGCCATTACTGGATCTGCTTTATTTTTTCCGCTCATTTATGTTCTCAATCGCTTAATAGAACAGCCAGTCCTGAACCTTGTAGTTGTATCGGTTAGCTGTATCCTTTTCTATTTTATTTTTTTATTTTTTATTGCTAAAAACCGAATGATTATTTCCTTATTTCATACAATTAAAGCAACTATTACTATAAGTGGAAGCGAATCAAAAAAGGCCTGACTGTTATTTTATACAGGAGTATTTGCAAACTGCCGAGGTATTTCATGGAGGAATTGGAAATAAGGATATAGATAAAATCTTACTTAAAAACAATTTTCAGGCAATACAGGTGCCACATCATTATGATTTTTCCGTAAAAGCTAAACTAAGCAGGTTGATTTCAATGATCAAAACAATGCGTTCTTTACCTAAGAATGCTGTTGTTGTTTTTCAGTGGCCTTTGTATGCAACATTGAACAAGGTTTTGATTAAGTTGATTCTTAAATTCAGGAAGGATGTCCGGTTAATATGTATACTTACAGATATTAACGGGCTAAAAGATGCTAACAAAAAGCTATTGAATTCGGAAATAAATTTTTTTAAACAGCTACAATTTTTTGTTGTCCACAATGATTCTATGAAATCATGGCTTTTGCAGTTTAATTCTAAAGCTAAAATATCGGTCCTGGGTTTTTTTGATTTCCTCGTAACCCCGCTAAATAGAGACCGTCACAAAGAGGATTCTATTGCGTTCGCCGGTTTTTTGGATAAAAGTAATTTTATAACAGCTTTGAATAAAATAGATCATCTCCAATTTCATTTGTATGGGCCAACTGAAAACTCAGTCAATACAACAAGTGCAGTCCACTATTATGGCGTGCTTTCAAGTGAGCAATTGCTTCAGAACCTGAGTGGGTCTTTCGGATTAATTTGGGATGGAGACAGTATAGACGGTTTGAGTGGTGTATTTGGCGAGTATAACAAATACATCAGTCCACACAAGCTTTCTTTATATATGGTTGCTGGGTTGCCTGTAATCGCACATCATTTGTCAGGTGCGGCATCGATTATCAATAATTATAGGATCGGTTTTACAGTGAACTCTCTTTTTGAAATAAAGGAAAAACTCGGTCAATTAACTGAACAAGAATATCAGGAAATGAGAACAAATTGTGCTGTTCAAGCGAGCAAAATAATTTCGGGA
>DATILZ010000212.1:0-2431 GCA_035475995.1 Hanamia sp.
TATCCGGCAAATTACTAATAGTAGTTCTTTGATCTTTCGGACGGTGACGTTTGTAGACCTTTTCTACTTGTTTGGTAGTTGTGTGGCCCAACAGATAGGCAACAGTTGCATTATCAACATTTTTATCCTGCAAAAGAACAGAAAAACTTAGCCTGGCACAAGACCATGTGATTTTTTTTCTTATGCCTGCCTTCTGAATCCATAAACCAAGCATCTTGTTGGCTCCATTTGCTGATGGCAGTGAAAATATAAATTCACCGGCCTTTTTGCGATGTGTGTGTTTTGCTTTTTGCTTGTCAAGAATTCTTAGGGCAGTTGGATGTAATGTAATTACAACAGGTTGACCTGTTTTGCTTTGGATCATGCGGGTTGTTAACGCGCCGCCGCTGAAATCCGGCCATTTTATTTTTGATACATCTACCCACCGTAACCCGGTGTAAAGGCAGAATATGAAGGCGTAGCTTATTTCTTCATTAGAGCAGGGAGTTGACAATAGTCCCAGATAATCTTCCACCTCAACTATTTCCTTTAGTGCAACTGAAGGGTTGGCTTTTGAATTGACGTTTTCAACAGGGTTTTCTACAAAATATTTTGCTTTTGTTGCAGCATTAATTACCCACTTAAAGCGGGCGAAATAGTTTTGTGGAGTCTCGCCCGTTAAATTATCTAAAAGATACTTTCGGAATTGCTTGCAGAAGTCCTCAGTAATTTCAATTGGAGAAATAAAGTCCTTACCAATAAAAAGTTTGAACTTCGTCAGGCTACAGGGAAGGTGGCGATTCTCTTTGGAGCGGTGTTTTTCTACATAATCGGCATAAAAGTCGAGAAAATTCTCCTTGAATTTATGTTTTGGAATATATGGTGTTCCAATTGCCTGTTTCTCGATAGTGAGCTGACTCTTTTTCACTTCCAATAATTTTAGTGCCTCCTTGTTGTGGTTTTTTTCAATCTGATTTTTCGGGCGTTTGTACATAAAAATACCAGTGGAAGACCTTTGACCTTTACCACGGCCAAAATCATGATAGAAGATGATTTTATCCCCTTTTTTATTCGGTATCTTCAAAAAATTCATAACTGCACAATTTTAAAGGTGATACAATAGGAGGTCAATCTGTGTGCCATGCCATGAATTTCCTGGGGTTTAGTATATGCATTAATGAGAGATTTTTTGCCTCTGGTAGAAACCTGTAGAAACTGACTAAAAGCGGTGGAATAATTTTTTTCAACAATTTTGTAACAGTCATGCCTACACTGTTTTTCAGTCAATGTCAGAATGCGATTCACATCTAAATGAATGTTGTTTGCGGAAGGCTTTTTGATGTGTTGAAGCCTTGAAGAGAGCCTTTTATCAAAAGGGTTTCTTTCATTGATTTGGTCTGTCATTTGGTCTGTCAATATTCTGTCAATAATAATGGGAGAATGCGGTAAAAACTGGTTAAAATAACAATTGACAAAAATAAAAAAGTCTGTAAATCAATTATTTACAGACTTTTCTTGTGCCCAGAACAGGAATCGAACCTGCACATCCTTGCGAACGACAGATTTTGAGTCTGTTGCGTCTACCAATTCCGCCATCTGGGCTTTTCGCATTCAGCATTTTTTAACGGGTTGCAATATTACGCAATGAATCCATTATGTCAAAATGATTTTTTGTAAAACCATGAGGAAAAGAAAATAGAAATTTACGATATTTCTTCTTTTGCTATGAAATCAGGCTATGATATTTGTTGTGTATTAATTCTTAATTCATTAATTCTTAATTCATAATTTTACGCCTTTCAAAAAATAATTGATGTTGAAAATTGGATTAATCAGGGAAGGTAAAATTCCACAGGATAACCGGGTAGCGCTCACACCTTTACAATGCAAATGGCTTTTGGAAAATAAACATATTTCGATTGTAGTTCAAAGCTCTCCAATCCGCTGCTATAGTGATTCTGAATATATCAATGCTGGAATAGAAGTGAAAGAGGATTTGGGTGAATGTGATATTTTATTTGGGATAAAAGAAGTGCCGGTAGATATGCTCATTGAAGGAAAAACTTATTTTATTTTTTCGCACACACGCAAACTGCAGCCTTATAATCAAAAGCTTTTACAGGCAATTATTGCAAAAAAAATTACACTTATAGATTATGAATGCCTCGAACATGAAGATGGAACAAGACTGATTGGTTTTGGTTTTTTTGCAGGTGTGGTGGGCGCGCACAACGGAATGATGGCTTATGGAAACCGCTCAGGAAGTTTTTCTCTTGAAAGAGTTTATAAAAAGAAGAATTTCCAGGAATTGATACACACTTATTTTGGATTAAAACTTCCGTTGCTTAAAATCGCTGTAACAGGCAGTGGGAGAGTGGCACACGGTATTCTTGAAATTATGAACCTGATGGAAATACACGAAGCAGAACCTGATGAATATAAAACTACTGAG
>DATILZ010000213.1:0-2400 GCA_035475995.1 Hanamia sp.
ATTACAAAACCATTTAGTCCCAATGAGCTTTCGATGCGTGTAAAAAGATTGGCGGCTACAGCAAATTCATTTGTAAAAATTGATAATAACGATTAATCAAAAGCAGTGGTGAAATTTTTGTTTTATAATTTAATTCTATGCTCACTTCATTTATAATGACGATGAATGAAGTTTTAAACTATTTCCGGCAGCATCTTTTCACAGAACAGATGTTGTTTGATATCATTATCTTTTTTATTTTTTTAATCATCACCAGCATCTCATTCATATTTATTTATCTTTTCAGAAAAAAGAAACAATGGCGCCGCAAAGTTTATCTTCAAAATTCTTTGAATAGTTTCATCGGAGAAATTGCCATTTGTGAATCAGAAACCGAATTAAATGAGGTGTTTTCAAATGCTGATTATCAAAAGGTTTTATCACAGTTTCGACATACAGGGCACGACCGCAATTTGATGATTTCAGAATTAGCGGAAACATCCAAAAAATTCAGGGGAGTCACAATGGAAAATATTCTGTGGCTGTTTGAAAAAATGGATTTGGAAAAACAATTATTAGAAAATCTAAAAAATAAAAAATGGCATAAAAAAGCAAAAGCAATACAACAACTGGCTTATTTAAAGCAAAAAAACAGCATTAAAATTATTCTTCAATTTGCCAATCATCAGAATGATTTGTTGCGGATGGAAGCACAGATTGCTCTGGTAAAAATGACTGGCTTCGAAGGTTTGGAATTTCTAAATAATGCGACCTACCCTGTTTCCGAATGGCAGCAATTAAGATTAATTGAAGAGCTTTCATCGCATAAATGTACAAGCCTGGATAAGATCCGGGAATGGTTGAAATCAGAAAACTTGTCAGTTGTAAATTTTGCATTGCGGCTTGTAGAAATCTATCAGCAATATGATTTTTATGAGGAAGTAAAAAATTGTCTTTCGCATCCCTCGATGTTAGTTTGCAAAAATGCAATTTCAACATTAAGCAACATCAGCAATGAAACAACCGCAGATCTTTTGATTACTCATTTTGCCGGGTACGACTCTTTCATACAAATAAAAATTTTGAAAATTCTACAGGCAGACGGAACAGAAAATCAACTTCCTTTTCTGTTATCCATTCTAAATCATCCGGATGATTCTTATAAACTGGAAGCGGCAAAAGCAATCTTAAAAATCAGCGATACAGGGATGCTGACAATTGAAGGATTGATAGACAGGAACTTGTTTCCCTGGAATGTCATCTTATCACAAATTAAAAATGTTGCATGAATATCACGGATGCAATATTTCGATTTTTCTCCTCCGGAATATTGATATATTCAGTTTCCCTGTTGGTGTTTTACCTGCTGATCGTAGTCTATTCAATTGCTGAAATAAAACTGTATATCCGTAAAAGCAGTTTCACAGATTATAATCTTCTTGCATCTTCAGAATATGCGCCAACGGTCAGTATCCTCGCTCCTGCTTATAATGAAGGCGCCAACATCATCGAAAATGTTCGTTCGTTACTTGCAGTGCATTACAATAATATTGAACTCATTGTTATTAACGATGGCAGCAAGGATGATTCTTTGCAAAAATTAATTGAAGCATATAACCTGGTAAAAATTCCTTTTTTGGTGAATGAAAAAATTAAAACAAAACCAATTCGCGGAATTTATAAAAGCGGGAATTCTCTCTATCATAAATTAATTGTTGTAGATAAAATAAATGGCGGAAAAGCGGATGCCTTGAATACGGGAATTAATGTCGCTTCTAATAAATACCTCGTTTGTATTGACGTAGATTGTATTTTAGAACAGGACGCTATGCTAAAATTAATTAAGCCATTTTTAGAAGAAACAAATAAGCGGGTAATTGCTACTGGTGGCGTCATTCGTATTGCCAACTCCTGTGAAGTGTTAAATGGAAAATTAGTAAAGGTTCACTTGCCAAAACAACTTTTACCGCGAATGCAAACCCTCGAATACATCCGCGCATTTTTGCTGGGAAGAATGGCCTGGAGCCGTATGAATGGCTTGTTAATTATCTCCGGTGCATTTGGTGCTTTTGACCGGGAAATTGCCATAAAAGCGGGCGGTTATAATCATGCAACTGTGGGTGAAGATATGGAGCTGATTGTGCGTATGAGGCGTTACATGCACGAAAATAAACTGCCTTATAAAGTTTCTTTTATTCCTGATCCGCTTTGCTGGACGGAAGCTCCGGCTTCTTATAAAATCCTCGGAAGACAACGTAACCGCTGGACTCGTGGCACCATAGAAACTTTGCAGATTCATAAAAAAATGTTCTTCAACAAACGCTTTGGAATTTTGGGGATCCTCAGTTATCCATATTGGTTCTTTTACGAATTGTTAGCGCCAATCATCGAATTTGCAGGGTTTGTAGGCTTATCAATTTT
>DATILZ010000214.1:0-2822 GCA_035475995.1 Hanamia sp.
CCCTGAAAGGTATCAGGTCTTAGCATCAGGATAAACTTGCTAAACAATTCTAAACTATCTAAACAATTCTAAACTATCTAAACAATTCTAAACAATTCTAAACAATATTTAAAATCTATTCATAATCATTAAAACTTAAAACAATGAGTAAGTATGCAAACGCCGAATGGCAGGGAACCGGAAAAGAAGGTAAAGGAACATTAACTACCGAAACAAAGACGCTCAACAATGCGCCTTTTACTTTTGCGACAAGATTTGGAGAAGCGAAAGATGGTACAAATCCGGAAGAATTAATCGCAGCAGCACATGCAGGATGTTTTTCAATGAAATTAAGTTTCGTTTTAAATGAAGCTGGATTTACTGCCGACAAAATTGAAACTAAATGCGATATTACTTTTGGCGATGGCGCTATTTCAAAATCTCATCTTACAGTAAATGCAAAAGTGCCGGGCATCAGCAAAGAAAAATTCGACGAATGCGCAAAAAATGCAAAAGAAAATTGCCCGGTTTCCAAATCATTAAGTTCAAATATTGATATTTCGATGGATGCTACTTTGGAACAATAACAAACAGTAGGAAGGGTTGGTTTATTTTTAGAGAAAATAAAAAATCTGATTTTGAGTTATTTGTTCCTTTACTGAAGAATCATTTCATGATTATTGTCTTCAAATAAAAAAAAGGCCGGCCTTATAAAGCCAGCCTTTTTTATCAAAAGAGAGAAAAAATTAAACACTAAAGCTTTCACCACAAGCACAACTGCGGCTTGCATTCGGATTATTAAAATAAAACCCCTTTCCATTCAATCCATCACTAAATTCAAGGGTGGTATTTACCAGGTATAAAAAGCTTTTTAAATCTGTAACTACTTTGATTCCTTTATCTTCAAATTCCTGGTCCATTGGCTTTTTCTCTTTATCAAAATCCATCTTATAACTCAATCCTGAGCAGCCACCACTTTCCACGCTTACCCTCAAAAAATGATCCTCCGGAGAAAAATCTTTTTCTTCCATTAATTTTAAAACCCTTGCTTTTGCTTTTTCACTTACGTAAATCATGTAGAGAAATTTTTTACAAATTTACCATTTTACAAATTCAGCTGATCTTATAATTCGATTATTTAACTTTTGAAATGTTTGCCATCCCACGTTTAAAAATCTACACCCATACTAAAGTAATAAATGGGCTTGCCACGGAAAAGTCCATTCATTGGCCAGCCAGCATCCAGTTTTAGGAAATAACCCAATAAAGTACTGCGAACGCCAAAGCCATATCCACCAAGGAAAGGTCCAACTCCAGGAGCTTTTATTTTTACACTTACGGTTGGATTGTCTTGATCATAATAAGTGATCGAAGGCCTTTCCAGGCTGCTATACTTACCATTCCATGCGCTTCCCAGATCAATAAATTGGATCAATTGAAAGTTTCTTACGAAGGCATTATTTATAGGTTTGCTGAAAAATGTGGTAAATACGGGTAATCTGAATTCAGAATTCATCACAACCGCATTATTTCCATTTGCTGCATTTTGAATAAAACCGCGAAGATTTACTGCCAGCGATTGAAAAGCATAGTTCTGATCAGGCGCGGGATGATTATTTGGATTAAAATAACGATAAGTTCCGTCGCTTTTTTGATTGTTTGCAAACATGAACCAGTTATCAATTCCTCCGAGGTAATAAATTAGTTTTTGATTACCCCAGCTAAAATCGCCGGCTACTCTTCCTGCCCAAATGAAATTGCGGTAAATCGGATAATAGCCACGTGCATCAAAACCAAAATTATAAGTCTTGCTTCCTATGCCCTCAGGGATTTTACCAATTTGGGAATTATAATCTAAATAGACTTTGTACCGGATACCATCCCAGATATTCTGAGCAGGATTTAAAGTATTATCATATACATATTCCAGATGCATCAGTCCATATGTTTTTCCGGTTACCGGTTGAGGAAGAGAGACCTGATCTGTGGCACTTACAACTACATTGTCTCTTCTCACTCCGATATTCAAACGAAGGCTTCGTGCCTCATCAAATGGATAGGAAATACTTCCCTGGTATAAATTAGAAAATATTTTACCGGGATAATAACTCGTGCTGTCGCCAAAAGCTACCTGCTGCACATTGCGATAGTACATCAATCCCCAGTCAACCCGTTTGCGGAGATTGGTAAATTGAAACAACCAGTCATTGTCTTTTAAATTCGTTGAAAGCCGGAATCCACCTGAAATTTTAATATCTTCCATAATATCGGCAGTTCCCATATTGATAATTCCATTCAATCCATTATTGGATGAAAGCTGAATAGGCCCGGAACCACCCTGGTATATCTGGTATTTCGTGCCGAGTACATTATTGTTGAAGCCGGCAATGATATAATCAGTTGCAAATTTTAAAGGCTTATATGGATACAATCGCGCTGTAGATAATACGATAGATTCATCCACCGGTTGTGGATTATTTAGCGCTGCAATTTGGGCACTATCTTTTTTCTCCGCTTTAAATTCATGCTGAAAAATATCTTCCTGCTGAGGAACTTCAGGTTGAATAATTTCTTCACCTGCCCCTATGCGGCTTTTTTCCATTAGATCCTTCATGTAAGTAGTAGCTCTTGCGCTTACATTTCGGCGTTTTAAGGCATTTTCATCAATCTTTAGCTTATATAAAATTTTATCATCTCCCTGCCGCGTTACTTCGCTTACCTGATTATTTTCACCAGCTTCTCTTGTTTCCAAAAGGCTGCTTGCATAATTTGTTAGAGGAAAAGTATAAGCTGAATCATTGGAAACAGCAATAACTGCGATCGTATCAACATCTTGTTTGTGA
>DATILZ010000215.1:0-5733 GCA_035475995.1 Hanamia sp.
TAATGACGCTCAGGCGGATAGCCTTGGGGTATTGAAACTGGAAATAAAAAAATATGGTTTCTTAGAGTCTTTCCCTGCAGGAGTGAGAGAAACAGGAAAGCAATTAAATTTTTATATTCAGCAATTTAAAATGATTTTAAATCCTGAAACCGGCGCTTATAAAGGCCTTGGAGGATTTAAAACAATGGCATCCATTTTTCCTGAAACCGGATGGAATTGGGAAGCATTCTGGAAGATCACTGCATTTTTTTCAATCATTCTTGCTTTCATGAACCTGCTGCCGATTCCCGCATTGGATGGCGGCCACGTAGTTTTCACGATTGTAGAAATGATCACTGGAAGAAAACCAAGTGATAAATTTTTGGAATACGCACAGATTGCCGGAATGGTAATTTTATTTGCGCTCCTGATCTTTGCCAATGGAAATGACTGGTTTGGGTGGGGAAGTGGCAGATAAGACGATGATTGAGTGTCAGTAAACAAACTAATAAACAACTTTCTTGTTTTCTGATAGGATATTCCAATCACTTTTCCTTTTTCAAAATCCTCCTTTTATTTACGTTCTTTTATTTTTTTAGGGAAATGACCAGTATGCAGTGTAGAAGCTTTTTTCGCAACGCTTTAATTTGCTTTAAAGTACAAAGAGGAAAGAAACAAGCGGCTCATTTTCAAATTAAAAATATGAAGGCGCAATCAGTATCATTCTTTTCGTTTAAATGATCATCCTACATGAATTTAAAAGCCGGCAAATAAAGAAATAAACGACATTCCTCTTTTTCTAAAATCAATAAAACATATCTTTATCATTCTTAGAAAAGAGCAAAATAATGTCTTATTACAGAATGCCTGTTTACCGGAAGATTTTAATTTCTATCAATATTTGTTTTGTCATTCTTTATTTATTTGTTTGCCTGGTACCATTCGTAAATACTGGTGTTAACTGGTTTATCGCCGTTCCGGGAATTATTTTTCCCTTGCTTCTTTTCGTGCTGCTTGCCTTTATTATTCTATGGGCGATTTTGAAATTGAAATTTGTTTGGATTTCTGTAATAACGGTCATTCTTGGCTTTCAGCAGATTGCTGCTGTTTTTTCTTTTCATCTTCCTTCCGGTTTTGCTGCTGTAAAACAATCAAATACTTTGCGGGTGATGCAGTGGAATGTGATGGGTTGGGATCAATCGAATGAAAAGTATAATATTGAAAATGGTGGCCATTCATTGCGGCCTTTTATGATGGATGTGATCAGTGAACAAAATGCCGATATACTTTGTTTTGAAGAATTTTTTGAAGCAAATGATACAGCAGTTTCTAAATCAAATATTACCACGATCAGCAGAATGGGTTTCCCTTATCATTATTTTGTTCCGGTAGAAAATGAACATTCAGAAGACCGCTCAGGAGTTATTATTTTCTCAAAAAATCCGATTACAGATACCGCCCAATTTGATTTGAATACTAATAAAAAAGGGGAACATTTAATTTATGCAGACATAAAAGTCAATGAGCAGATTTTCAGAATTTTTGTTACGCATCTCGTTCCGATAAAGTTTGGCCAATGGGATGAACAAAGATCGATGAGAGAGCAACTTTATGGAGATGCAGGATCTGAATCTTATACAGACATCTTTTCCAAATTATTAAAGGGTTATGCATTTCGTTATCACCAGGCTTTATTAGTCGGGGAGAAGGTTGCTGAAAGTCCTTATCCCGCCATTATTTGCGGCGACTTTAATGATATCCCCAATTCCAGTACTTATTTCAATGTAAAAGGAAATCTGCAGGATCCATTTTTGAAAAAAGGCTTCTGGACAGGAAGAACCACCAGGAAAAGCTTTGGAATTATATCTCCTGTTTTACGGATTGATTATATTTTAGCAAGCAGGAGTTTTAAGGTAAATCAGTTTCAAATTCTGCATGTACCTTATTCAGATCATTATCCGGTAGAAACGGATTTACAATGGTGAGTAGTGCAAATTATCTCGAATAGAAGCGGTGTTTTAAATCATTAAATTGTAAAACAAAACTCAAAATTGTTTATTTAATCTTTTATTAGAATTAACCTTTTTATCTTTCGCAAATTATTTTAATATTTCTGTTTTAGATTTTTGCTATGTTGGATAAAACGCGTTCTTTTTTCAGGGGTATTCTCGTTATTATAAATTTGGCTGTCATTATTCTTTATCTTTTTGTTTGCCTTGTACCGTTTATCAACACTGGAAAATATTGGTTTTTTGCTCTTCCCGGTTTGGCATTTCCTTTGCTGTTTTTTGCGCTCTCATGCTTTATTATTTTCTGGATCATTTTAAGATCAAAATGGTTTTGGATTTCCCTCGTGGCGATGCTTATAGGCTTTCAACAAATTGTCTCTGTTTTCGCATTTCATTTACCACAAAAATTTTCTTCTCAACGGAATGATAGTACGTTAAGGATCTTGCATTGGAATGTAAGAAGCTGGGATAATTTTCCTGATTCCAAAGGAAATGAAGAAGGTTATCTTCCCGACATGATGCATCTTTTAAAAGTGCGTAATGCGGACATACTTTGTTTTGAAGAATATGCAGATATAAAAGACATACATGATTTAAATTCAGTGACATCTACGATAATGAAAATAGGGTATCCGAATTACCTGTTTGCAGAAACAAAGCCCAATGAGGATAAATTTGCAAGAGGCGTTATCATTTTTTCTAAATATCCCATTGTTGGATCCGACACATTCAATTATGGGGAAAACACACAAGCCGAACATCTCATTTATATCGATATAAAACGAGGTGAAAAAACATTTAGAATATTTACAACACATCTTCAATCTGTGCGATTTGGATATTCAGATTATGAAAGCCTTCAAAGGCTGAAACACGCCCGTGATCCTGGTTATCACGATTCACGCACGATAGTCTCAAAATTAAAAGCAGGTTACCATTACAGATATCTACAAGCGCAGGTAGTAAAACAAAAAATAGCGGAAAGCCCTTATCCGGTAGTTATAACAGGAGATTTTAACGACGTGCCAAATTCAAATACCTATTTCACTATTAAAGGAAATCTACAGGATGCTTTTTTGAAAAAAGGTTTTTTTATCGGACGTACATTCCGGTTCATTTCTCCTACTTTGAGAATTGATTATATTCTTGCTGATAAAAGTTTTAAAGTAAATCAATTCCAGGTTATTCATGTTCCTTATTCAGATCACTACCCGATCGAGACGGATCTGGAGTGGTAGTGGATGTTGTTGTAAATGGTGAATGGTGAGTTGTGAATTTGTACGCATCCGGTGGTCAGTTATCCACTATTTGTTATTTACCTTTCAACTGTTCGATTCAGTTTGATTGATTTTACTAGTCATTCACTACTCACCATTCACTTCTCTCACTTTACCCTTTCCTGTACCTTTTTTCTTTGCAGAATTTTTTGAAGGGCATCCACACAATTCTGAATCGCTTCTTCAAACGATACAGCATTTTTTTTGACAAAATCATCATTTCCGGGAACGATCAGCCGGATATCACAAATTTTATTTTCAGGAACCGCAGCACCATCCAGGGATAAGGTGACATCTGCACTGATTATTTTATCATCGAAGCGTGATAATTTACCTACTTTTTCATTTACAAAGTCAATCAGTTCTTGCTTTGCCTTGAATTTTAATGTTTGCAAATTAATTTTCATAATTGTAGTATTTATCAGAAAAAATGTTTTTTAATTTCGTGAAAGATAACGAGAATAATATGGAACCGTTTACTAATTTAGAAAGTAATATCGGCTATGTTTATCTATAAATTTCGTGCCCGAAAAAATATTAATGAACGTTAAAATTTTGCCAGTGGATTTTAAAATCCTTTATTTCACCGCTGAGATTTGGTAATTTTGATTTTGCAAAAAGTTGATTGAGTCATAAAATATCCATGCTATGAAAAAGTTTTTGTTTGTATTACTTGTATCCTCCTTTTTCCTGTCTCACGCTGGCGCCCAACGACTTAAAAGTTTTAAGATCTCGGTGAAAGGAGATACTATAAACGCTATTGACAATCATGGATTGAAGCAGGGCAAATGGGTGGTTCATGTAGATCCGCTGCGCGGAGAACCCGGATATGAAGAGGAAGGGATTTTTGTAAATGATAAAAAGGAAGGGCATTGGAGAAAATACGATTTGCAGGGTGATTTGATTGCGTATGAAAATTATAAAAACGGTGACAAAGATGGGTTGTCACAGTATTTCACCTCGCTGGGAGATCTGACAAGAGAAGAAAACTGGCATGGTTATAATCCCGATCAGCCTTATGATACGATTCCGATTTATGGTACAGGTAGTAACGAAATATTAAGTTATAAAGTAGTGAAAGCGGAGCCGTACAGTGTAAAAGATGGCACCTGGACTTATTATGATAATGGCAAAATTATTAAGACCGAACAATATGACCGCGGTCAGTTACTGAAGCCAAATAAACCGGCAGAAGTAGTGTCTGATGAGCCGATGAAAAAAATTGTTCCGAAAGAAGTACTCGAATATCAGAAAAAGAATGCGGGTAAAAAACACGTAAAAGTAAGGGATGGAATGACAGGCTATTAAGCGCGTTTTTTTCCTACATTAATTATTTTATAGCAAAGTTCTTTCATGAGGGAACCAATAAACATGCCGGAATTTCCAATGCCGATGCTTTTCAGATTTGAATCATGCAATAATAAAATCACCTGCTCTGTCTCAGAATAAGAATAGTTTTTTACAGCCAGTAAAACCTGTTCTACCAAATGAGCATTAAAAGAAAAAACTGGTTTTAAAGCCCGCTCGCTTTTATCCGGCATTTGGTGTACGGTTAGTATTTTAGAAAAATAAGAATAAAGAGAGGGAAGAATTAACTGTATTGGAACAGCTTTTGGATTGGCATCAAAATATTGAATAATCCGGATCGCTTTTGCCGCGTCTTTTTTGCTGAAAGCATTTTGCAGTTCGAAAATATTATACTCTTTGCTGATGCCGATAAATTTTTCAATATCATCCTCTGTGATATTTTTTTCTGCACCGATATTCAAAGAGAGTTTATCTATTTCATTTACAATCCTCGAAAGATCATTTCCAATATGATCTACCAGCAGATTTAAAGCTTTTGGTTTTATTTGAAATCCATTTGATTGTAAGTAATCATTTACCCACACAGGTAACTGGTTTTCATACATTTTTTTGGATAAAAAAAGTTCCCCTTTTTTCTTGATCGTTTTGGCAAATTTTAAACGTCCATCCAGGGTCTTTCCTTTGTAAGAAACAACCAGGATCGTTGATGGTAACGGGTTTTCAATATAAGCCTCAAGCTTTTCTATATCTTTCATTTGCTGCGCTTCTTTCAGCAGAACCACTTGTTTTTCTGAAAACATCGGATAGCGGCGACAGGCGTTTACAATATCTGCCCAGTTTGCATCTTTTCCATAAAAAACGCTTTGATTAAATTCTGCTTCAGCCTGCGACAGAATTTTCTTTTCTGCATATTCTATTATTTCATCAATAAAATAATCTTCATCGCCTTCCAGCCAGTAAACAGGCTTAAAATCTTTCTTTTTCCAATTGGCAATTATTGCAGCAGCACTCATGCGTCAAAGATAAAAATTTACAGTTAGGAAATCATCTGTTACTGGGAAATCATCGTTTGTATTTTCTCCACCAGATTTTTAAAAGGGTTTTTGGAGATTGAATCAGGGCTCAAAGACGTTTTTTAATTTCCTGTTTTAATTTCCTGT
>DATILZ010000216.1:0-2220 GCA_035475995.1 Hanamia sp.
CATTGCTTTGGTTTTGACCGGCATGGTTTCCTACAAAGAATTACAGGTTGGCGATCCTTTGGCTTTTGTTTTCAAAAGAGTTGGACTTGACAAAATCAGTTATATTATTTCTTTCAGTGCGGTAATTGCTACGGCAAGCGTGTTGCTTGTTTTTCAAATGGGACAGCCGCGAATCTGGATGAGTATGAGCCGCGACGGCTTATTACCGAAGGCTTTCAGCAGGATTCACCCAAAATATAAAACGCCTTCTTTTGCTACTATTGTAACGGGGCTTTTTGTAGCAATTCCGGCGTTGTTTTTAAACCTGACAGAAGTAACAGACCTGACCAGTATCGGAACTTTATTCGCCTTTGTACTGGTTTGTGGCGGTGTGCTTTTATTGCCAAAAAGAGAAGCAGGAGAAGCAGCGCCGAAATTTAAAATACCGTACATCAGCTCACAATTTATTGTACCGGTTTTATTTATTGTAGGCGTAATAATCTTCTGGAAAAACTTTTTAGGACTATTTGATTTCAGTGAAGGCTGGGAAATATTTAAAGATAAGCTGCCTTTCTTTTTGTTTGTCCTTCTTTCTATTGGACTGACTATTGCTTCATTTGTAAAAAAACTTTCATTGATACCTGTTCTTGGCCTTGCAAGCTGCTTTTATTTAATGACGGAATTGGGATATACTAACTGGATGCGGTTCCTGATCTGGCTGGTCATTGGGCTGGTGATTTATTTTTTGTACAGCAGGCATCATAGTAAACTGAATAAGGGTGAAACTGTATAAACGTAAAATTAGTTTCTATTATCCCCTAAATAAAATCTCTGCCGGACATTATTTTCTTCTACAACTGTAAATGAATTCTGAATTGAAATATTAGAATCATTGAGTAACTTAAGTAACAGGAATCCTGCGAATAAAGGATTTGCACCTTTTTCTCTGAAATATATGACTGATGGTGGATTGTTTCTTCTATGTTTAAAAATTAATTCTCCATAATCACGATCGAAAGTTAATATTATCAAATGCATTTCGCAGGCAATATCCATAACAACAGCATCAGCTATTCCCGGATACTCTTCCTGAATGCTTTTTACCTTAAATCCAGTATTTCTCAGTAATTTGATACTTGGCATTGGAAAGTTTTCATTTGCTAAAAACATATTATGCCGTAATTGAAAAATAAAGTTCTTGTTGAATACAATCTTTCAAATAAGCAAAAACCGCTTTCAAAGATTCAGAAGATATTGAAGGATAAGAATCTAAAACTTGCGCCTCGTTCCAGCCTAAAGAAAAAAGCTCCAGAATTAACTCAACGGAAATGCGCGTTCCTTTAATCGTAGGCTTCCCCATTAATATCTTTGGTTCGGAAACTATATATTCTTGCCACTTCATATTGCAATATACAAAAACTTTACAAACCTTTTTTCCTACATTTTTTTTCATTATCTATTACTGACTAATTATTTTATCAAAAAATAAATTACTTTTGCCGCCCAAAAAGCGCATGTGGTGAAATTGGTAGACACGTCAGACTTAGGATCTGATGCCGCAAGGTGTGGGGGTTCGAGTCCCTCCATGCGCACTTTCTTCAACAGTTTTCTGATAAAAAAGAAAAGAATAAACCGTTCCTGAAACGGTTTTTAAAATTTAAGTAATGGCAAGTGTAACTAAAGAAAATATCGGTAATCTGCACGATAAATTGACGGTAAAAGTTTCCAAAGAAGATTATCTTCCTTCATTCGAAAAAGCAATAAAAGATTACAGCAAAAAGGCAAATATCCCCGGATTTAGAAAAGGAATGGTACCTGCCGGAATGGTCAAAAAGATGTACGGTGCTTCAATTTTTTATGATGAGGTAATTAAATCAGTGGAAAAAGAATTGAAGAATTATCTGGTAACTGAAAAACCGGAAATTTTTGCACAGCCTTTGCCAATGGAAAGTGATTTGCGTAAACTGGATATGAATCAACCGTCAGATTATGATTTTCCTTTTGAAATAGGATTGAAACCACCAGTTACTTTAGATGCACTTTCTACCGGAAAAACCACTTTTTACAAAGTAAAAACCACTCCTGAAATGGTAAATGAAGAAGTGGAAAAATTAGTTACTAAAAACGGTGACCTGAAGGATGTGGAAACAGTTTCTTCTCCTGAAAATGTATTAAATGTTCTGTTTGAAGAAAGCGATGCGGAAGGAAATGTAGCTGAAGGTCGGATTTCCAAAGATGACT
>DATILZ010000217.1:0-6928 GCA_035475995.1 Hanamia sp.
ACAATTAGCGAAATCCACTCTTATTATTTTATCGCTAAATTTGGATTTAATCAAACTTTCAAAATGAAAACTTTCAAATTTTTTAGCATACTATTTTTTAGTATTCTTTCTTTTCAATTTGCATTGTCACAAACTGCGAAATCAGAAACCATCAAAGTAAATGGCAATTGTGGAATGTGCAAAAAGCACATTGAAAAGAGCGCACTCGAAGCAGGTGCTACTACGGCAAACTGGGATAAAAAAACAAAATTTTTACAAATCAGTTATGACCCTGCCGTTACCAACTCTGCTAAAATACAAACCTATGTAGCAGCCTCCGGATATGACACACAGGATGTGAAAGCAAGCGACAGTACTTATTATAAATTAGAAGAGTGCTGCCAATATGATCGCGGCGTTTCTTTAAAAGATCAGACCGATAAAAAGCAATAATTTTTATTTAAAAAATGTTGATAAGAAAAATAGTTACGGATGACAATGCAGCAATGGCTGATATCATCCGTAATTCGTTATTGCAATTTAATGCTGCAAAACCAGGCACTGTTTATTACGACACGACTACCGATAATTTAAGTGATTTATTTACACAAAAACGCTCTGCTTATTTTGTCATTGAAATAAATAACGAAATAGCCGGTGGTTGTGGAATATTTCCAACAAAAGGATTGCGGGAAAACACTTGTGAACTGGTCAAATTATATGTTTCAAAAAAATACCGGCATAACGGTTATGGACAAATGCTTTTAGAAAAATGCATTGAAGAAGCGAAAAAATACGGCTATGAAAAAATGTACCTTGAATCCATGCCGGAATTAAAAAATGCAATCGGCTTGTATCAGAAAAATGGGTTTGAAAACATTGCCGGTCCATTAGGAAACAGCGGGCATTCAGGTTGCGACGTGTGGATGGTAAAAGAATTATAATTTTTTTTTCAATAAAATTTTTACCATGCCTTGGGTAAAAAAAATAAAACGCGACAAATTTATTAAGCTCTTCTTATTTAGCAGTGCTGCTGTTTATTTTGGCTCGTGCGGAATAGGAAATAACAAGCAGCAGAAAATCGCCTCGACAGAAAAAGATTCCATTCCTAAAGATTCCATTCCACAAAAACCGGTTGAAAAAATAATTCAACCAACTTTTAAATTGTATAAAAAAGGAGATGCTGAATACGACACTTTACGAAAAGGATTTAACAAACGCATCAATAAATATCCTGCAGCTATCGCTTTATGTAAAACAACAGAAGAAGTAGCGCAGGCAGTAGCTTATGGAATTCAAAATAAATTACCCATTAGTATTAAAAGCGGTGGCCATTCTTTCGAAGGATTCTCCTCCAACAATGATGGATTGGTAATTGACCTTTCATCAATGAATAAAGTAACCTGGGAAAATGAAAATACAGTGATCGTAGAGCCAGGTTGCATACTTTCCCAATTGTATGATATCATTCTTCCTAAAAATAAAATAATTCCGGCAGGTTCGTGTGGGAGTGTCGGTATTGGCGGACTAACACTCGGCGGAGGCTATGGATTGTTCAGCAGGGAATTTGGGTTAACGTGCGACAGTTTACAGGAAATAACCATGGTTGATGGGAGTGGAAATATTATCAACTCAAAAGATGACCCCGAATTATTATGGGCTTGCAAAGGTGGAGGCAATGGGAATTTTGGAGTGATTACTTCTTTGAAATTTTCTTTAAATCAATCGCCCATTTTTTTGCAAAGTTTTCGTTTCAAAATAAACAAAATTGATGTAAAAAGAGCGAAAGACGTTTTGGAGAAATGGTTTTCAATCACCGCAAACTTGCCTCATTCCTGCTTTTCCGCTTTTGTGCTCAATGGCCGTTCACTTTATATTTTACTCACCAATTGTGAAAAACAAAGCGCCGATACAGAAAAAATCATTTCTCAGTTATCTTCTTTAGTCAATAAAACAATCATTGGAAAGCCAATTCCTTTAGCAAAAGCAGCGAAAGTTTTTTATGGAGAAAAAAATCCGCTTTATTTTAAAAACGCTTCTGCCGGATTGTATAAAAATTTTGATGACATCAGCAATTGTATTGAAAATGTTTTACAGAAAGTTACTTCTACACCTGATATGATTTACCAGGTTAATATGCTTGGAGGAAAAATAGATGATCCACATTTTGCAAAAGCTTCTTCCTATTCTCACCGGGGACAAAACTATTTATCAGAATTGCAAACTTACTGGCGACAAGCATCACAGACAGATAAGATGATAAAAGCATTTGAAGAAGTACAGCAAATATTTTATGCAAACGGAATAAAAGAGCAGTATAGAAATTATCCCGATAACAATTTAAAAGATTGGGAAAATGCTTATTATGGAGAGAATTATAACCGTTTACAAAAAGTAAAAAGCAAATACGATCCTGAAAATATTTTACGGTATGAGCAAAGTATTACGCCTGCTGCTGTTTAAATAAAGCAGCAACTTTTACGTAAGTAATTCTCTATTTTTCACCTTTGCAATTACGCTTCTACCAATCAATAAAACTACAAAACTACTCACCGCACAACAACACATAACAACAGCCATTGGCATAGCGGTACCATTATTAAAAATACTTACAAGGGCGGTAGAAACTGCGCCAATTCCCAGTTGTATCGCGCCCATCAATGCGGAGGCTGTTCCTGCATTTTTAGTAAATGGGGCTAAAGAAAGCGCAGAGGAATTTGGAAATGCAAATCCCTGTGTACTTAGAAAAACCCAGATTAAAAAAATGGTAGAATATAAGCCAAGGAAATGAAAATAGCTTCCTAAAACCAGGGCAATTCCTGCAAGGCATTGGCAAAATAAAGTAGCCCTGATAATTTGTTCGCTTGAATATTTTCTAAGCAATAAAGTGTTGACCTGGCTGGCTGTAATAAGTCCCATAGCAATGATTGCAAATATCCATCCGTATTGCTTTTCAGTGACATGATACAATTCCATAAAAACAAAAGGCGAACCCGCAATGTAAGCATACAAGCCGGATGAGGCAATCGCACCTGCGAATGCATAAGTATAAAATTGAGGCACTTTACTTACTTCCAGAAAACCGGCAATAATCGGTCTTGGTAATAATGAAAGAGAAGCGTCGGGCATTCTCCCTGCCGGCAATTTAAAATAAACCAATAAAAGTGTAATAGCGGCGATGACCGCCAAAATATAAAAAATAAATTGCCATCCAAAAGCAGACGAAATATATCCGCCTAAGGTGGGAGCTATAATGGGAGATAAAGCGAGCACCAGCATCAATAACGAAAATATTTTTGCGTTTTCTCCTACCGGAAAAATATCACGCACCAATGCTCGCGAAGCTACCATCCCTGCACATGATCCCAATGCCTGTAAAAAGCGAATCCCAATCAATGCATCGGCAGTAGGTGCAAAAGCGCACGCGATGGAAGTGAGCAGATAAACAATCAATCCAATGTATAGAGGTTTTTTTCTGCCAAATTTATCAAGCAGCGGCCCATAGATCATTTGACCGATGGAGATACCAATAAAAAAGCTGGTGATGGAAAGTGTAATGTGGGCAACGGTTGTATGAAGGTCACGGGCGATATCGGGGAATCCGGGCAAATACATATCAATAGAAAAAGCGCCCATCGCAGAAAGTAAACCGAGTGTAAATATGGTAAAAAATCTTTCCCTTCCTTTCATATTTTGCGAAGTTAATTCTATGAAATGAATTTAAGCTTCGAACTTCTTATTCATGAAAAAAAATAAACTATTTGTTCTATCATTAAAAATAAAAATTCACTTTATTTATCGTTTTGCTGTATAAATACTATAACATTTCAGGCCGCCATGCTTTCCTTATTTTTGCAGCCATGAAAAAAGAAAAATATTCTATAGAAAATATATTGACCAATTTGAAAATTGATGCGTTGAATGAAATGCAGGTGGCTGCGACCGAAGCAAACAAAAAAGACGAAGACATCATTTTGCTGTCAGCAACAGGTTCTGGAAAAACGCTTGCATTTTTATTACCCATTCTTGAAAATATTGACCCGGAAAATAAAAATACGCAGGCACTGATCGTTGTTCCTTCACGCGAACTCGCCATGCAGATAGAACAGGTTTTTAAAACAATGGGAACCGGAAATAAAATCACTTCTGCTTATGGCGGCCATAAAAGAGAGATCGAAGAGAACAACCTAATTCAGCCACCAGCTTTAATTGTAGGTACTCCAGGCAGATTGTGCGATCACATTCGCAGGGGAAATATTACTGTTGATTCCATAACGACTTTAGTGTTGGATGAGTTTGACAAATCACTTGAACTCGGATTTTTAGAAGAAATGAAATTCATTATTGAATCACTTAAAAATGTTCAGAAAAAAATTCTTACTTCCGCAACCGAGGCCGTAGAAATACCGAATTTTATTATTTTGAATGATGTACAAAAAATCAATTTCTTAACTCCCGGAAATGATGCTGAACGCCTTGCAATCAAATCGGTTTTGTCTGAAGATAAAGACAAATCTGAAACACTGTTTAAACTGTTGTGTTATCTTGGAAACCGCTCTACTATTGTATTTTGCAACCATCGGGAAGCTGTAGAACGTACCAGTAAATTGCTTTCAGAAAAAGGAATTTACAATGAATTTTATCATGGTGGAATGGAACAGCAGCAACGGGACAGCGCATTATCCAAATTCAGAAATGGAACAACAAATGTTTTGATAACGACCGACCTTGCCTCACGTGGGCTGGATATTGCAAACATCCGTTACATCATTCATTATCATTTGCCACTTACAGAAGATGCTTTCACACATCGCAATGGCCGCACTGCAAGAATGGAAGCGAGTGGAACTGCGATTCTTATTTTAAGCGAAGAAGAAAAACTTCCTGCTTATATTCATGAAAACGTAGAACAGATAACGCTTCCGGAAGAAAATATTTTACCGGAAAAACCAAAATGGGCCACACTTTTTATTGCAGCAGGAAAAAAAGATAAAGTCAATAAAGTGGACATTGTAGGATTTCTTACCAATAAAGGACAATTAAAAAAAGAAGACATCGGTTTGATAGAAGTAAAAGATTTTTTCTCTTTTGTGGCCATTCGAAAAAGCAAAATGAATCACACACTTCACTTGATAAAAGACCAAAAGATTAAGAATAAAAAAGTAAAAATGGAAGTAGCTAAATGAAGGCTAAAGGCTAAAATGCAAAAAGCTGAAGGATCGCTTCAGCTTTTTGCTTTCTGCCTTCTGCTTTTAGCTTGCGGCAAATAAATGTTCAGGATAAACTCCATCTGCAATCAATTTATGAAGGTCTTCTTTCACTGTTGGTGCATCTTCTTTATAAGTAACGCCAAACCATTGTGCGGAAGTAGGAATAACTTTTATTTTGCCTTTTCCTTCATGAATAAAAGCATCGCCAATTATCGGAATAAAAAATTCGGCTTTAGGATTTTTAGAATGATCCTGTAAAAATTTAGTGAACTGTTTTTGAATAAAATCAAAAACATTCGGGTCAAATCCCCAAAAATTCATGCTAACAACAGTATCAGCAGGTAAAGGAACCTTCAGTGAATTTTCTATATAATATATTTTCCCTTCTTCGGGAAAAATTTTTGTACGCTCAACGATGTTTAATAAATTCCCTTCATAATCTACTTCACAAACACCGCGGCTTACAGTTCCGTTTTCAGAAATCGTTTTTGAAAGTTCATAACCGATGATGCAATATTCTTTTTCAGAAACATCTTCATTCAAAAATTTTACAGCTTTATCAAAAGCGTCTCTTCCATAAAAATCATCCGCATTTATTACCGCAAAAGGTTCGTGAATTACTTCTTTAGCACAGAGGACAGCGTGTGCCGTTCCCCATGGTTTTGCCCGCTCTTCAGGCACCTGAAATCCTTCTGTAAAAGAATCCATTTCCTGCATCACATATTCTGTTTGAATCTTACCTTTTAATTTTGGTTCAAATAAATTCTTAAAATCTTCTGCAAACGATTCACGGATTATGAAAACTACTTTTCCAAATCCTGCTGTTATCGCATCATAGATTGAATAATCAATAATTGTTTCTCCATTTGGGCCAAACGAATCCATCTGTTTGATGCCTCCATAACGGCTTCCCATTCCTGCTGCCAAAACTAAAAGTGTAGGTTTCATGTTAATATAAATTGAGTTTTTAAGAGTTATTTAATAATTAATTTGCCGCGAAAATAAGCAAGAAAGATTTATGCCACATTCACTTATAAAAGATATTCTACCGGAAATACATTTTAATGAACCTGCTTTTTCAAAATTAGATACTGATTTTTTCGGAAAAAATGATTTAAAAGTTTTCATGTTGCGGCTTGATAAAATTCATCCGGTTATTTCCGGAAATAAATTATTTAAGCTGATTTATTTTTTGGAAGAAGCAAAAAAATCAAGGCATAAAAAGATAATAACTTTTGGCGGCGCATATTCCAATCACCTTGCTGCTACTGCGTTTGCATGCAAAGAATTAGAAATAAAATCTGTAGCAATTGTTCGTGGCGAAAACTCTAAAGTTCTCTCTCCTACTCTGTTATTTTGTTTGGAAAATGAAATGCAATTTGAATTTATCAGCCGCGAATCTTTTAAAAAAATAAATGAAAAAAAGTTTTTAAAAGAGGTACAAGTTAAATACGGCGAACATATTTTAATTCCTGAAGGCGGATTTTCAATTAAAGGAAAAGAAGGAGCTGGGCTGATTACTGAATATTTCAGTGATAAAAATTTTACTCATATTTGCCTCCCGGTTGGAACCGCTACAACGTTTGCCGGACTTGTCGATTCGAATAAAAATGAAACAGAAATTATTGGTTTCAGTGTTTTAAAAAACATGAATGATATCAAAAAAAGATTTGCAGAATTAAAAGTGAATCCGAAAGAAAGCTATTCTTTTTTTAATGATTATCATTTTGGTGGTTATG
>DATILZ010000218.1:0-3449 GCA_035475995.1 Hanamia sp.
TTATTTTTTTCTATACTCAAATTTTGCTCTGCAATCTTTTTATCTTTTTGTGCAGAATGATATTGAATATTGAGGTGATGAATATTAGTCTGTATCTGCGCATTCATCATGGAATCATTCAGTGCCACATATTTATTTTTGAATAACAAAGCCTCTTCAGGTTTCCCCATTTTTTCTTTGATTACCGACATCGTATCATACATTTCCATCAGTTCATCTGAAGTATTTAATTTCTCTCCAATGGCAATCGCCTGCGATGCATATTGTTCAGCAGCAGCGAAATTATTTTTATCTTTTTCAACTACAGCCAATTGAAACAATCCATACAATTTCTCAAATGGAAGGTTATATTTTTGAGCAACTGCTAATTGCTGATGATAAATTTGTGTGGCAGTATCCAGTTTATGCTGTGTATAAAAAACAAGCGCTTTATCAGACAGGGCATCGGCTACCAGCGACATATCTGGTATTTTATACCCAATTTTTTCCGATTCATTAAAATGAGAAAGTGCTTCTTTATATTTCTGCTGATGTATTTCTGTAACACCCATATTGATCAGACAGTTTCCCATTGTAACTGTATCATGAAGCTTCGAAGCAAGATTAAAAGCATTATGACAATAAGTATCAGCAGTCTTATAATCTTTTAAGGAAATAAAAACAGAAGCAAGGTTGTCATAAATTTTACTTTCCATTCCTTCATCGTTTCTTGAAGAAGCCAGTTTCAAAGATTTAAGATAATATTCAGATGCGGGCTGATAATCACCAAGGTATTCATATTCATTTGCCACATCATTATACCCCTGAATCAATATCTGCGGATCTTTTAGTTGCTCGGCGATGGCCGCATCTTCTTGTGCTGCTGCCAGACCTTCTTCAAATTGCGCTTTTTGATTAAAGAGATTTATCTGGTAAGAAAAATATTTACTCAAGCCTTTTTTATCATTTAAACGATTGGCAAGCGCTCTTGCTTGCTGGTAATAAAAACCGGCAGAGTCAGGATTTGATGCCTGCAGATTTTCTCCCAACTGAAGATAAAGAAGCACTTTTTCTTTGTTTGCCGGAGTTGATTGCAATAAGTGAAACAGGCTGTCCCTGGATGTTTGCTGGCTTTTGGCAGTAATGAAGTTAAATAGAAAAAATGCGATTAATATTAGAATACGCAATAACACTATTTTGGTTTTTCTGAAGTCTTTGTTTACCAAATATAAAGCATTTTTATTTTTAGTAATCACCGGTTCTGATCACATTCTTAAGTTGTCTGGTATTTCAAAGCTGGTATCTCTATATTTGACAGTATACCACTTCGATACCTCTTCGATACGTCTTCGATACCTCCTCGATCCATATATCGAAGAAGATACGCAATAATTCTGCAGAGATTGCGTTATAGGTTATAAGGAAGCAGCAGCTTCCAAATATCAACCAGTTAATAACAAAAACATAAAACGATGGCAATTCTTTCTCAAGGCATTTTAGGCTCTGTAAGAGGCAAAACCGGTCCGGTTGTAAGTTATGTGAGGTATGGACGAAACATTACCCAAAGCATAGGCAGCAGGAAAAAAAATAAAATACAAACACCGGCAAGAAAAACACAGCGGGAGAAGATAACCGTATGCAATGAGTTTACAAAAGCTTTTAGCGGCACGGGATTTTTTAATAAAAGTTTCCCTGCCTTCGGGCATACCGGCTCGGGCTATAACAGGGCAACCGGAGCGCTTATGAACCTGGCCATTGTGAGCCAACCTCAAACTGCTATTGCCTGGTCGAAAGTGCTTATTTCAAAAGGGGAAATTGCATCCGTAGATGCTGCATCGGTTGACGTAAATGACGAAGGAAATATCATATTTGGCTGGGCCGATAATGCCGGCACAGGAACGGCGAAAGGCAATGATACAGCCATTTTGGTTGCTTATTTTCCTGAAACGAAAGAGGCGGTTTTTCAATTCAGCGACGCAACAAGAAATGATGGCTTCGCAGTATTGGAAGTGGATTCAAAAAAAGGAATTGCAGAAACATGGCTTGGATTTTTAAGTGCCGATGAAAAGAATGCGGCAAATAGTGTCTATACCGGAAGGGTGACATTAATATAAACATTGGTAAGGGAAAGGGTAGGAAAAATGTCCTGTTTTTTAAAATAAAAAAAGGCTGCTTCCATCTATACGGCGAATACGATGATCGCTAATTCAACAATCCTTTTTCTTTATTGATAATTTTTTTATAGCGTTTTTCATTATGCACATAAGTAAAATGAGTAGATGAAACGCCTGTAATTAATGCAAGAGCTATAAAAATATAAATCAATCCTGCACCGCCGTTTTCCCATAAATTAGTAAACAATTTTGCAAGAAAAAAAATAACCAGGAATGCTACAACTGTCCACGCTATCGAAAACAATAAATAATATTTCCATTTCGGCCCGCTTTTCTGTTCGCGCCATTGTTCCATAAAACGCCTTTCCTCATTCGTAATCATTGTTTTTGTATAAATATTTTTTGATAATAAACTGATTGTTTTATTAAAGGAAGTGATGTATAGTAAATGAACAAATAACCAGGATTTGTGTTTTAAATATCTTAATTCCTAATTGTTAATTGTTAATTCTTAATCTACTCTTCCATCATTTCCTTTGCCACTCTGATTACATCTTCCGCATTCGGCTTGCTGAAATAATCTCCATCGCTACCGTATGAAGGCCTGTGATCCTTTGCTGTAAGCGTTCTTGGCGAAACATCCAGCCAGCGGTAGCCGCCTTGTTCTTCCATTACTTTATTAAACATATAAGCTGAAGCGCCACCTGGCACATCTTCATCAATAAATAAAATCCGGTTGGTTTTCTTTAAAGAATCGAGTATAGAATGATGAAGGTCGAATGGCAGTAAAGTTTGCACATCAATCACTTCACAACTGATATTTAATTTATCGAGAACATCTGTGGCTTCCTCAATAATTCGTAATGTGGAACCATAGGAAACAATAGTTATATCTGTTCCTGCCTTTACAACTTCAGGAATGCCTAACGGTACCTTGTATTCGATTAAATTAGAAGGTAATCTTTCTTTAAGGCGATACCCATTCAGACATTCTATCATTAAAGCGGGATCGTTGCTTTCCAATAAAGTATTGTACATTCCAGCGGCCTGCGTCATATTTCTTGGCACACAAACATACATGCCGCGAAGCGCATTAATAATCATTCCCATTGGTGATCCGCTGTGCCAGATTCCTTCCAGGCGATGGCCACGGGTACGCACAATCAATGGAACACTTTGCTGTCCTTTGGTACGGAAATGTGTGGTACAAACATCATCGCTCAAAGGTTCTAATCCGAAAAGCAAATAATCAAGATATTGTATCTCCGCAATGGGACGCAATCCGCGCAAAGCAAGACCTATCCCCTGGCCCATGATAGTCAACTCGCGAATACCGGTATCAAAAATTCTTTCTTC
>DATILZ010000219.1:0-4611 GCA_035475995.1 Hanamia sp.
AAACAGATCAAGCGTAAATTTCAGGAATGTATTCAGCTTTTCAATTAGCACAAAAATATTTTCGGTATTATCTAAATGCTCAAAACGGCAAGGGACACGGCATTCATTCTCCTTTCGTTTTTGATTTTATTATTCATGTGTTGAATGATAAAAAAAAATACGGTTGTTATGAAAAAATAGAACCATTTCGCAAAAAACTTCTTGCAAACGTCAATACGATTGAAGTGGAAGATTTTGGAGCCGGATCTGCAGTTATTCCTTTTAAAAAACGCGTAATAAAAGATATTGCTGCATCTTCCTTAAAAAAGAAAAAGTATGCGCAGCTTCTTTTCAGGATTGCAAAATATTATCAATCAAAAACCATTATAGAATTAGGAACTTCCTTCGGAATTACCACGTGCTATCTGGCATATGCAAATTCGGATTCAAAAGTGTTCACCTTTGAAGGAGCAAAAAACATTGCAAAAATAGCTTCTGATAATTTTACAAAGTGTGGTTTAAAAAACATTGAACTGATTGAAGGAGATTTTCAAAAAACCCTTTCATTAAACAGACAAATAATGTCAAATGTTGATTTGCTTTTTATTGATGGCAATCACCGCAAAGAGGCAACTCTTTCTTATTTTAATTTATTCCTGGAAAAAGCAAGCAATAATTCCATTTTTATTTTTGATGATATTCATTGGAGTAAAGAAATGGAAGAAGCGTGGAAGCTAATACAGCAACATGATTCAGTAACTTTAACCATTGATCTTTTTTTTATTGGGCTCGTTTTTTTCAGTAAAGATTTTAAAGTGAAACAAGATTTTACAATCAGATTTTAAAGGTTTTTAAAGGTTGCCAACCTTTTGAATGTTGGCAACCTTGATAAGAAAAGCATATTTTTGAATTATGATTATTGGTGTTTTAAAAGAACCGCTGCCCGAAACAAGAGTCTCACTTTTACCTGAGCATCTTTTGATTTTCAAAAAATTAAACGTAGAAATTTTAATTGAAAATAATGCCGGAGAAAAATCTTTTGCGGCTAATGAAAAATACATAGAAGCCGGTGGGAGCGTGGTTTCAAGAGATGAAGTATTGAAAAGCTCTGATATTATTCTAACTATTCATCTTCCTGCTGAATCTGAAATTGACAAGCTTCAGTCCAAAGTAATTCTTGGTTTTTATCAGCCATTATATCATCCGGAATTTATCAAAAAACTGGTTGAAAAAAAGATAACTGTTTTTAGTATAGATATGATTCCACGCACTACCCGTGCACAAAGTATGGATGCTTTAAGCAGCCAGGCGAATATTGCAGGATACAAAGCGGTGCTGCTTGCAGCCAATTTATTCCCAAGATATTTCCCGATGTTTATGACTGCTGCAGGAACCATTCCACCGGCCAAAGTTTTGATCTTAGGCGCTGGTGTAGCTGGTTTACAGGCGATAGCAACGGCAAGAAGACTTGGAGCTGTGGTAGAAGTTTTTGATACAAGGCCGGCAGTGAAAGAAGAAGTAATGAGTCTTGGCGGGAAATTTATAGAAGTGGAAGGCGCTGCCGATGCAAGCAAAGCCGGTGGCTACGCGGTAGAGCAATCAGCAGAATTTTTACAAAAGCAAAAAGAAAAGATTGCGGGAAGCGTGGGGAAATCAGATATTGTCATTACTACAGCACAGATCTTTGGAAAAAAAGCACCGGTTTTAATTACAGAAGAGATGATTTCAAAAATGAAAAATGGTTCAGTGATTATTGACATCGCGGCAGCAACAGGTGGTAATACAAGCGTTACAAAAAATGAGGAAACGGTCATTTATAATGGAGTAACGATTGTTGGAAATTCTAATCTTCCTGCCACTATGCCTTCTGATGCAAGCAAGATGTATGGGAAAAATATTTGTAATTTCCTTCAGTTAATTATTGATAAAGAAGGGAAGTTAAATTTGAATTTGGAAGATGATTTGGTAAAGGGAACTTTAATCAGCTGATGTACTAATTTAAAAAATAATTATGGAAAGTTTCATTCATTTTTTACAACAAAATATCGAAATGGTTTACATCGTGATCCTGATGATATTTTTGGGAATTGAAATTATTGGAAGAGTGCCAAGTGTACTGCACACGCCACTGATGAGCGGTGCAAATGCAATTCATGGTGTGGTAATCATCGGCGCGATTATCGTAATGGGAAAGGCGGAAAGTGGAAATTATGTGGCACTCGTTCTTGGATTTTTAGCAGTGGTTTTGGGAACATTAAATGTGGTTGGCGGATTTGTGGTAACAGATAGAATGCTTGAAATGTTTAAGAAGAGGAAGTAGCCACAATTACACTAATTATATTTATTAAACAAAATGTTCAAATAATCTAAACAATCTAAACCATCTAAACTGTCTAACTATCTAAACCATCTGGACAATCTAAACGAACCTAAACCATTCTAAATGCCTCACAGTATTTTATCACTTTGTTATCTCATCGCTTCTGTTACGTTTATTATTGGATTGAAAATGTTGTCCAATCCGGCAACGGCACGAAAGGGAAATTTAATTGCAGCAGCAGGCATGATCATCGCTATTGCAGGCACCATTTTTTTATATGAGAACGATGGCAAAAAATTGGGCAATTATTCCTGGATATTTTCTGCAATTATCATTGGAAGCATCATCGGCGTTTTAGTTGCCAAAAAGGTGAAGATGACGGCAATGCCTGAACTGGTAAGCTTTTTCAATGGAATGGGTGGCGCCTGTGCGGCATTGATTTCAATCGTTGAGTTTGATTATTTATATCGGGAACACCGGAATTTGGATGCTACATTTTTCTCTGATGTGGTGCCTGCCGGTCATTACTTAGCAATTATTGCCGGAACAATTATTGGCAGCGTTTCATTCATCGGCAGTATGATTGCGTGGGGAAAATTGAGTGGAAAATTTAAAGATTATTCGTTTAAAGGCCAGCATCTTTTGAACAATATTATTTTGGTTTTGGTTTTGGCAACAGCAGTATATACTTATTTTTCAAATACCCAAACTGTAAATATTCCTTTCTTTATTACCGTTGCTTTGGCGCTGTTGTATGGAGTGTTTTTTGTGTTGCCAATTGGCGGCGCAGATATGCCTGTTGTCATTTCATTATTAAACTCCTTTACCGGTGTGGCAGCGGCTTGTGGCGGTTTTTTATATGATAATAAAGCGATGCTTACCGGTGGAATTTTGGTAGGAGCAGCGGGTACGTTACTCACTATTTTAATGTGCCGAGCCATGAACCGCAGTTTGATGAATGTGTTGATCGGTTCGTTTGGAGGAAATGCGAGAACTGCTTCCGGAACAAAAGACGTTCATGGAAATATCAAAGAGATTTCAGTGAACGATGCAGCAATGCTGATGGCTTATGCAAAAAAAGTAATGATCGTTCCCGGTTATGGTTTAGCGGTAGCCCAGGCTCAACACACATGTCACGAGCTGGAAAAAGCATTGGAGGAAAAAGGAGTAGAAGTAAAATATGCCATTCATCCGGTAGCTGGCCGTATGCCAGGCCACATGAATGTTCTACTTGCAGAAGCTGATGTGAGTTATGAAAAATTATTGGAAATGGATGCTGCAAATGGGGAACTAAAATCTACAGATGTGGCTTTTATCTTGGGCGCAAATGACGTAGTAAATCCGGCTGCAAAAAATGATCCTTCTTCACCCATTTATGGAATGCCGATTTTGGAAGTGGAACTGGCAAAACAGGTAATTGTAAATAAAAGAAGTATGAAACCAGGCTACGCCGGCATCGAGAATGAATTATTTTATCAGCCAAAAACTTCGATGCTTTTTGGCGATGCAAAGAAAGTGTTGCAGGAGCTTCTGACTGAATTGAAGAATATATAGGAGAGTTGTAATTACTAAAAATGCAATAATGTTCTTTCAATCAAAAGCAGAGGTAAAGTATCAGGAAAAAAAAGAGACTCTGGCAACAAAGGAAGATTTATCACAAACCAAAGTGAATCTCATTAAATGGATGGTTGGCTTTTGGGTTGTACAAATGGCGGCCATTATAGGGTTGTATCTGCATAAATAGTTTTACTTTCCATTTTTAATTTTTTTAAAAATACTGCTTGCAGTAAACAAACAAATAATGCCTTTTTTCAATTTTACATAATTGCAGGCAAACGAAAAAATAGTTGAATAAATGTCAAATGAAGTTTAAGTAGCAAAAGTATTTTCTTCTTTTCTTTTCCTTTTCAGGGAAATAATCAGATAAAAAAAGGCTGAAAATTTTATTCAGCCTTAATCCGGTTTTTCAAAAAGGAATAAATATTGTCGAAAAATTTATAGCCTTAATGAGCGTAGTATGAGTTTAAACAACAAAACGAGAGTACCGAAAGAAATCGTTTGGTAAAATTAACAATTAAAAGAGTGGCAGGAGTAGCGTTTTTTTATCCGATTATAGTAAAATATTCACAATAATATTTAAAAAGGATAATCAATCCCAATTGTAGCATTAAAATTCTCATATCGCCACAAGCGGTTTTCATAAGCAGATCCAAAAAGGTTTTTTAAACTAACATCAGGAAATTGCCATCCGTCACTTTCTAAAATATCTGGTCGTTTAAATCTCAGCGCAACATCAAACCTTATAATAAAAT
>DATILZ010000220.1:0-2290 GCA_035475995.1 Hanamia sp.
CTAAACCTATAAGGTTTTTAAAACCTTATAGGTTTTATCGGTGTTCTCATCAACCGATGGAAGATTTTGCAATGCACCTTCTTATTGTCATCCTGATTCCCTCACATTTATTTACTTATTTTGCACTTCTCCTTCCTTCACTATTCTATCAAGGGAAGATAAATTTTATATAAATGAAGGTGTTTAAATTTGGCGGCGCAAGTACAAACAGTTACGAACGGATAAAAAACGTTGCTCATATTCTTGGTTATCATAAAGATGAAAAAGTTCTGATTATCATTTCGGCAATGGGAAAGATGACCAATGGATTGGAAAAAGTGGTGGATGCATTTTATGATTCAAGAAATGAAGATGCTTTAAAGCTTTTTCAAAAGATAAAAGATTACCATCTCAACCAGTTAAAATACCTGATTACACTTCATTGGGAAAAAGCAACGAATCAGCTGAATGATTTTTTTACCGAAGTGGAGTGGCTCTTGCATGATAAACCTGTGAAGGATTACGACTATTATTATGATCAGATTGTTTGCTGCGGAGAATTACTTTCTTCTACATTGATCTCTTATTTTTTGAATGAAGAAAAAATCCCGAATCAATGGATTGATGTAAGAGATTTAATCAGAACCGATGATACATTTCGTGAAGGAAAAGTGGATTGGGATATTTCGAAAAAAAATGTTTCGGAAAAATTAGTTCCTTTATTTGAGCAAAATAATTTTGTGGTCACACAAGGTTTTATTGGCAGTACAGATGAAAATGAAAGCACGACACTTGGTCGTGAAGGAAGCGATTACACCGCAGCTATTTTTGGAGAGTTATTAGATGCAGAAAGTGTGACGATCTGGAAAGATGTGAATGGCGTGATGAATGCAGATCCGAAAGATTTTCCGGATGCTCTCAGCATTGAAGAATTGAGCTACCAAGAAGTAATTGAAATGGCTTATTACGGTGCACAGGTAATTCATCCAAAAACAATCAAACCGCTTCGGAATAAAAATATTCCATTGTATGTAAGATCATTTTTAGATTTACGTTTAGAGGGTACCGTTATAACCTCTAAACAAAATCATCAATTGCCACCGATAATGGTGTATAAACGAAACCAGGCACTGGTTACATTACAAACAACTGATTTTTCTTTTGTAGAAGGAAAACCGATAAATCTGCTGTATGAAATTTTAGAAAAATTAAGAATAAAACCAAATCTCACACAAAACGGGGCGATAACAATGATTATATGTATCGATGATATTCCCGAAAAAACGGAACAGCTGGCAATTCTCGCTTCATCTTTTTTTGATGTAAATCTTGAAAAAGGATTAACGCTTCTTACGGTGCGGCATTATACTGCGGAATACCTTCAAAAGAAGGAGGCAAATACTGAAATTATTATGGAGCAAAGAACTTCTGATACAATTCAACGATTGATGAAATGAGAAATACGATTATTTGTTTGTTTACTTACGGTAAAATTTTGCCCTGATTAAAATTTCATTTTTAATATTGCTAAACAAAAGTTTTATACCAGCTATGTCTTTGAGCTGGAGCTAAAAATTGAAATGGAAGAATATGCATTATCTATAAAAGGTTTCCTGATTTTTTTTTAAAGTTTTTCTGATGAAAGATAAAAGTAACATAAACGGACAACCGCAAAAGCGGTTTTCAGCCGGTAAATCAATTTTAATCGGTGCGGCTATCGGTTTAATACTTATATCATTATTTGTATTTGAAGTTAAGAATCCAAAGCCAGAGTGGGGAAAGTTTTGGAGGGTGCGGCCTTTGTTAATTGAACCATTAGCCGGAGGCATCGGCGGATGGTTTTTTTATTTCATGAACTATATGGGTTCAAAAGGCGCTGTTAATAAAACAATGGCATTTGTGCTAAGCATTGTTGTCTTCATCATGTTGCTTTGGCTTGGTATTGTTTTTGGCCTGAATGGCACGATATGGAAGTAACAGCGCTTAGTCATTGAAAAGCGTTTTAAAGAGACTTAAAAAACAAAAATGGACAACCCGAAATGACTTTCCGGATTGTCCATTTATTGTGCCCGGGACTGGATTCGAACCAGCACATCCTCGCGAACGCTGCCACCTGAAAGCAGTGCGTCTACCAATTTCGCCACCCGGGCAAATGCAAAAAAATGCTTTAAAGGAGGTTATTAATAATGGCTGCCAAAAATAAAGGTAAAATCTAAATAAACGATTTTTTCCTTTTAATTTTTATTAAGATCCTGTTTTTTAGCTTCCTTCTTTTTTATTCTTTATATTTATTATTCAAAATATTTCACTG
>DATILZ010000221.1:0-2400 GCA_035475995.1 Hanamia sp.
TGGATATTGTGGGCTAAAAAAAATCAGCAACAGGAGCATATTGTAAGCATAATGTGGAGTACAAAAAAAGAATGGCTACAGGAAATTTTGTTTTTTGCATCTTTTTATATGGTCATTTTTGCAGCGCTTACCTACCTTAAAAGAGATTTTGCGCCTGGCGCTATTCCATGGGCAGATGCATTTGCAAGCTCTACTGCTTTTACCGGAATGTGGCTAATGGCAAAGAAAAAAGTAGAAAGCTGGTATTGGTGGATCGCTACAAACATTGCTTCCATTCCTTTATACTTTATCAAACATTATGTATTTACAAGTGTTTATTATATTATTCTTTTAATGATGGCGGTTTGGGGATTAATAGAATGGCGCAGAAGAGCTAATGAACATCTGTTGAAAATAGAAGAAATCCGGGAATGGAAACAATAAAAAAAATAGTTGTAATTGGGCCTGAGTCAGCCGGAAAAAGTACGTTGTGTTCAAAACTCGCAGCGCATTACAACACTTTATGGGTGCCCGAATTTGCGCGGGAATATTTAGAAAAAAATGGAGCAGAATATGATTATGCCGATCTACTTACAATTGCAAAGGGACAAATTGAATTGGAAGAAAAGATAAGGCATGAGGCATCAGCTATCAGGTATCAGGCATCAGGGGGTGACGAACCTAAGACCTCAAACCTCACACCTAATACCTCAAACCTCACACCTAATACCTTATTCATTGACACCGACCTTTATGTAATGAAAGTGTGGTCAGAATTTGTTTTTAACGAATGTCACAACTGGATTCTGAACAGAATCGCGGAAAGAAAATACGATTTGTATTTGCTTTGTGCTACTGATCTCCCCTGGGTGCAAGACGAATTAAGAGAATATCCGGATGAAAAAATCCGTAAAAATTTATTTTGTTTCTATAAAGACATTATGGTAAATCAATCCACCCCCTGGTGTATTATTTCAGGGAATTATGAAGAGAGATTCGGGAAATCCGTAAAATTTATTGAGGATTCATTTACCAAAAAAAATGTTCAGAAATAATCTTGCCATCTTTTACTTCATACACACAAATTTCAGACATGGTAGAACGCCCTCTCCCTTTCATTGTAACATCCATATCTAAAGAAAAAGCAATGGCATTTCCTGCTACAACAGGATCAGAAACTTTCACTGAATGCGCTTCCTCCATCATTGAATTAAATTGTTTTCCTTTTTCCAAAATTCCATTTAATCCTTTGGTTTCTTTTTCAAAACCAGGAGTTGATTGTGGTTCAATACTTACCGCATCATTAGCAAATAATTCTTTTTGTGCTTTTTCAAAATCACCTTTCCTGCAAAGCTCTGTAAGGCGATCGGCAACTTGTTGAGTAGTCATAAAAAATATTTTTTGTGAATTAAAATTAAAAAAAAACACACGAAAAATCTAAGAATTTACAGGAAGTTTGAATAATCATAATATTGCATTATTCCAAACACAAGTACGAATTTGAAAATCGTGAGCCCTGAAATATCTTTACCGAAATATTTTCAGGATTTAAAGAACAGAAGTAAATAATATCGTTTGTATGCCCCTTAAAGTTTATAATTCATTCAGCAAAGAAAAAGAAGAATTTATCCCGATAAATCCGCCGCATGTCGGAATGTATGTCTGCGGGCCTACAGTAAGCGGAGAAAGTCATCTTGGGCATGCGCGGCCTTACATTACTTTTGATGTGGTGTACAGATATTTGTTGTACCTGGGATATAAAGTACGGTATGTACGCAATATTACCGATGCCGGGCACTTTGAAGAAGAAGGACGTGAAGCGGAGGACAAAATTTCGAATAAAGCTTTGCTGGAAAAAGTAGAGCCAATGGAACTGGTTCATAAATATACCAATCTTTTCCACTGGGCATTCAGGCTATTTAATACCCTTGATCCAAATATAGAACCGACTGCAACCGGTCATATTGTGGAACAAATAGGTATGATTGAAAAATTAATTGACGCAGGATATGCTTATGTCGTGAATGGTTCTGTTTATTTTGATGTAAAAAAATATGCAGAAAATCATGATTATGGAAAATTAAGCGGCCGTGTGGTAGATGATCTTTTAGAAACAACACGGGACCTGGAAGGACAGGAAGAGAAAAGAAACAAGGCAGATTTTGCATTGTGGAAATCTGCGCCGCCCAAACACATTATGCGCTGGAAAAGCCCGTGGGGAGAAGGATTTCCGGGATGGCATATTGAATGCTCTGCGATGGCAACCAAATATCTTGGGCCGCGCTTTGATATTCATGGCGGTGGGATGGATCTGATGTTCCCTCATCATGAAAGTGAAATTGCGCAGAGCACGATCTGCAATCATACTCCACCCGCAAAATACTGGATGCACAATAATATGATCACGGTAAACGGAAAAAA
>DATILZ010000222.1:0-10816 GCA_035475995.1 Hanamia sp.
TTTGACCAGGTTGGGAAAAAACCATATTGCTCCTGTGCATCCAGCGACGATTGCATATACCTTCCTTCCATAGTTGGATGCAAAATGTTACTTAACGGAAACTGAGCGCGAAATGTATCCCAAAATCCATTATCAGTAAACATATACCCCTTATGTATTTTTGAATCATAAGGACTGAAATAATAGGGGCTGCTATCTTCTTTTATATCATAAAATTTATGGCTGAACAAACTGGCGCGGAAAAGACAGGAATAAAAAGTTGCTTTCTCATCTTCCGTTCCTCCTTTCACTTTTACACGGCCCAATAAATCGTTCCATATTTTATCTGCAGCTGCTTTTGTTTGCTCAAGTTTTGTGTATTTTCCCAGCTCCTGTTGAAAGGTTAGTGCAGCTTGTTCACGGCTAATGTAAGATGAAGCAATTTTTGCCTGCACTGTTACGCCTTTTTTAAACTGGATGTAAGCTCCGACTTGCATACCTGAATCAGAAAGATTGTTTGCGATTATTGAACTATCCTTGTTTTTCCAGGTGCCGTAAGCAACAAATGGCTGATCAAATTGAATGACAAAGTAATTTTTGAAATCTTTTGGAATAAAAGTGCCATTGGTAACATAACCAACCAATTTTCTTTCTTCCGGAATAATTTTTACAGAGCAGAATTTTGTATAGCCGTCAAAGACAATAAACGCATCTTTTTTTGGAAATGAAAAGCGCATCATCGCACCACGCTCAGTCGGGGCAATTTCAGTTGTGATGCCGTTATCAAATTTTACTTTATAGTAAGATGGTTTTGCAATTTCATTTTCATGTTTAAAAGATGAGGCCCTTTTATTTTCATTTACTGCCAATTTTCCTGAAACCGGCATTAAAGTAAATACACCATAATCGCCCATCCAGGGGCTGCATTGATGCACTTCTTCAAATCCCCTGATTGTTGTTGCCTTATAGGTGTATTTCCATCCGTCGCCGTTTTTTCCAGTTTGAGGCGACCATGAGTTCATGGGAAAGGGCAATGCAATTGTAGGATATGTATTTCCATAAGATAGATCCCAACTGGAATTGGTACCCTGCAGAGTATTTACATAATCAACCAATGCCTTTTGAGCATATGCTTCATTTACAAAAAAAAGAAATAGAGGAATCAAAATCTTTTTAAAAAAAGCATTCCCGGCTTGCAATAAAAACATAAGTAATTGTGTTTTTAAAAATAAATATTTTAATTATTGTACTGCAGATTTAAATTTACTTTCAAAAATTTTAAAGCCTTGCTGATATGCTTTTCAACTGTACTTACAGAAATACCTAAATGGCCGGAAATATCTTTGTAAGAAAGCTCCTGACTTCTGCTTAATAAAAAAGCCTCCCTGCATTTTGACGGTAATAAATTAATAGAGTGATGAATGTTATTTACAAGTTCTTTTGATTCAAACGTGTTAATTACGTTGTTGGCCGCATACGCATACGTGTATGTATAGCGTACATATTTCTGATGAGCTTCTCTTACTTCCTTCGAGCGAAATTCATTCATCATTTTAAATTTAAGTGCCTTACATAAGTAAGCGCGGAGAGAAAAAGATAATTGAATTTCATTACGTCTTTTGTAAAAGCTTATAAAAATTTCCTGTACAACGTCTTCGGCTTTTTGCCTGGATTCAAGATGTTTTGAGGCGGATTGGGTTAAAAAATTCCAGTAACGGGTATAAATTACTTCAAAAGCCTTTTTGTCATCCTCTTTTATAAGGTTGAAAAGTTCATTGTCTGACAAGTCAGGATACACCGGATCAATAGTAATCATAGTAATATTTATTTAACAAAATGTGTTGGGAGAGTTTGCAATTGTTTTCTTATAAAAAAGCCACTCGAACAAAATGAAAAAAAATAACTGATTCTTAAGCAAATTTTTGTCTCATATATAGATGGTTTTGTCTCATTATTTTTATCCAGCTTTAGAAGGCGCATTTAATATGCGCAGATATTCTTAATTTGACATTTCATTGCATATTTTCCGTATGAGAAAAGGTATTTTATTGCTCCTGTTCCTTGCTTTGTTTTTGATAAAAAAAATAAATGCACAACCTTATTATTTTACCCATTACCAGGTTGAAGATGGTTTATCAAACAATGCAGTCCTTTGTATAATGCAGGACCATTTAGGTTTTATGTGGTTTGGAACACGTGATGGCCTGAATAGATTTGATGGGCTATCATATAAAATTTTCAGAAGCGATCTTAACAATAAGAACAGTATTGGCAGTAATGCCATCATGAGCTTATCGGAAGACAGCAATAAAAAAATATGGGTTGGAACGGAAAAAGGTTTATTTGTGTTTGATGAGCGGACCGAAAGCTTTACGCAGTTTAAGCAGGCAGGGAATGGTTCGGTACTATCTGTAAAAGTTATTGGTGATGATGTGTATTATATTACTTTATATACGCTTTACAAATACAGTAACCGAACAAATAGTTTAAAAACCTATTCAATTAATAAAGAAGTTACCTCCTACAATATTTTAAAAGATGGAAGCTTGTGGGTAACAACTTCGGCTGGTATCATTGCAAAATATAATCCTTCAAAAAACTCATTTGATAAAACTTATGACTTGTTTAATAAATCAGGTTATGCGGTTTCAAAATGGGTGCAATCTATTTATGAAGTCGGCGATGGATTGTTGCTGATAGGCACATCCAACCAGGGACTGAAACTCTTTAATATTAGTACGGCTGATTATAAAGATATACTTACTTTAAATTCGGATAAAACCGGCATCATTGTGCGTGATATTCTTGCCGTTAATAAAGATGAATACTGGGTAGCCACACAATCAGGAATATATATTTTGAACATAAAAACAGGCGAATATTTTAACCTTAAAAAAAGCTATGATGACCCTTATTCTTTGTCAGATAATATTGTGCATACGCTCTGCCTGGATAAGGAAGGGGGCATCTGGGCGGGCACCTATTTTGGAGGGGTAAATTATCTTCCAAAGAGAAGCGTCATCTTTAAAAAATACTTTCCTAAGCCGGATGCAAATTCAATAAGCGGCGACGCAGTAAGTACAATGCATCAGGATAAATATGGAATGTTATGGATTGGAACTGAAGACGCCGGATTAAATAAACTTGATCCGCGAACCGGTAATTTTACCAATTATAATCCGCAAATAAATAAACAAAGCGTTTCATATTCCAATATTCATGGTTTGTTAGTTGACGGCGATACAATCTGGGCAGGCACTTATTTACACGGCCTTGATATTTTAAATAAAAATGGAAAACGATTACACAATTACAATACAGTAAACTCCTCAATCGGAAGCAATTTTATTTGCGCTATTTTAAAAGCCGGTAACCATATTATTTGTGCTACAGATAAAGGCATGTATAAATACTTACCACAAACAGATAATTTTGAACTGATAAAGGCATTGCCCAAAACTTTTTTCCTCTCAATCTGTGAAGATAATAAAGGCAATATTTGGGCGGGCACTTATGGGGATGGTGTATTTGTTTATCATATTTTAACAGGAAAAGTTGAACATTTCTTTTTTTCAATGAACCATGATCAAAACATCGCAAGCAATATCATCAACAATATTTATTGCAGTAAAGATTCTATCGTTTGGTTTGCGACTGAAGGAGGCCTTTGTTCTTATAATCCGGGAAGTAAGAAATTAGATATTTATACTTCACGCAATGGCTTGCCGTCAAATGTTATTTGTGCTATACTCGAAGACAATAAAAATAATTTATGGGCAAGTACATCAAAAGGTTTAATCAGATTTAATCCATCAACAAAAAAAGTAAAAGTTTTCAGCAAATCGCAAGGATTGTTAACTGATCAGTTTAATTACAGATCAGCCTGTAAAGACGGGAATGGCAACATGTATTTCGGAAGCGTGAAAGGCATGATAAGTTTTAACCCGGATTCCATAACCAACAATACGTTTGTTCCACCAATTTATATTACCGGCTTTCAGGTGTATAATAAAGAACTGGCGATTGCAAAAGATCATTCACCACTTAAGCAGTCAATCACTTTTACCCAAAAAATAGTACTTGCCTATAATCAATCTTCATTCAGTATTGATTTTGCAGCGCTTAATTTTAGTTCTCCATCAAGCATTGGTTATGCTTATAAATTAGAGGGGCTCGATAAGACCTGGACCTATCTCACAACCAACCGTAAAGCTTATTTTACTGAGCTGGCGCCCGGCAATTATACATTTGTTGTAAAATACCTGGATGATAAAACTGTACAGGAAAATTATACAAAATTATCTATTGAAATATTGCCGCCGTTCTGGCAAACCTGGTGGGCTTATAGTTTGTATGTTGTAATCATACTGCTCATTACTTTCTTTGTAATAAGATTTTTTATAGACCGGTCGCGGGCAAGAAATAAAAGAAGATTAGAAAAGCTTTCCTACCAAAAAGAGAAAGAAAATTATGAAGATAAAATCAACTTTTTTACCAATGTTGCACATGAAATAAAAACACCGTTAACGTTGATAAAAGGCCCAATGGAAAATATTATGGATCAGATTGAGGAAGTGCCTTCTATAAAAAACAGTGTTGAATTAATGAGCCGCAATACCGAAAGGTTAATGCACCTTGCTAATCAATTACTTGATTTTAGAAAAATTGAAACCAGCAACTTTCAGATGAACTTTTTAAAAACAAATATTTCTGTTTTGTTGTGTGATAATTATTTGCGGTTTGAATCAGTTATCAAACAAAAAAATATTGAAATAGAATTTAATTATACGAAGGATTTATGTGCTTATGCAGATGAAGAAGCGCTCAGTAAAATCTTCAGTAATCTTTTAGATAACGCGTTCAAATATGCAGAAAAAAAAGTTTCGGTTAATATGGAATATATGAATGCAGAAATGACAACTTATAAAGCTGTTTTTGCAAATGACGGTTTCATTATTCCCGAAGAAAACAAAGCGCAGATATTTGACAGCTTTTACCGGATAAAAGAAACCTGCAATCATCCGGGAACAGGAATTGGATTAACGCTAAGCAGGTCACTTGCAGAAATGCATGGTGGAACATTGATACTTGACACCTCCAAAAAAAACAGGAATGTATTTATACTTGTACTTCCTGTGCATCCAATCACACATGATCAAACATAAATTAAATATGCAACCGGTAATTTTATTAGTGGAAGATAATAAGGACATTCTTGATTTTATTGAAAGCAATCTCAATGATTTATATACCGTAAAAAAAACCATTAATGGAAAAGCAGCATTGGAAGTTTTAAGAAATGAAGTTGTTGACTTAATTGTAAGCGATGTGATGATGCCTGTTATGGATGGTTTTGAATTATGCAGCATTATAAAATTGGACGTTGAATTAAGCCATTTACCAGTTGTTTTATTAACAGCCAAAAATACTTTACATGCAAAGTTGGAAGGGCTTGAATTAGGTGCAGATGTTTATATTGAAAAACCGTTTTCGCCGAGGCATTTAAAAATGCAGATTGCCAGCCTGCTTGCCAACCGGAATAAACTAAAAGAATACTTTGTGAACTCTCCGTTGACACATTTAAAAACGATTGCGCATACGAAATCAGATGAACGTTTTTTAGAAACAATAAACCAGGTCATCGTTGAACATTTACAGGATATGGAATTAGATGTTGACAGGCTTGCTAAATATATGAACATGAGCAGGCCAACATTTTATCGAAAAATAAATTCTATTTCAGACCTTACACCGAATGATCTTATTAATCTAACCCGGTTAAAAAAGGCTGCCGAATTAATGGCTGAAGGACAGAACATAAACGAAGTTGCTGAAGCAGTTGGTTATAGCTCAGCAAAGATTTTCAGCAAGAATTTTGAAAAACAATTTAGAATGATGCCTTCAGAATATGTACACAATCATTTAAGAGGAAAGAGTTAATTATTATACGGTTCAACTTTCAGAATATACTTGTCATTCGGTAAAAGCTTCTCATCAAACTCAATGGTAATATTTTTTGATTCACCTTTCAGCAGGGTGAAATAATCGTCATTCATAATGGCAGGTAAAACCCTTTCTCCATCACTTTTCTTGTATGTTTGTACATGAACAGCAAACGCAATTGATTTTTTTGAATTGGTTATGGTTGCATTAATAGTGGCTTTGCCATTATTTTTCGTGAGATGCGAATTTACTTTCACACTTGCTTTTGGCAAACTATTCAACGCTGTGTAGTCGTTTGTTTTATTGCCACGCCAGTAAAAATTATCACTCAACAATTTTCCATTTTTATCTTTCAGCAACAGCTTTATAAAATGAACTGCAGATAAACCAGTAGCCACTTTTTTACTTCCATACACTTCCATTTCATATAAAGAATAACCCCAACGGGTTGCCCTTTTAACTCCCTGCATTTTAATATATCTTCCAGTTACAGGTTTAAAGCTAACCGTTTCCTCGCCACCTTTACCCTCATTAGTTGAATATACTTCCTTCCAGTTTAATGTGTCATTGGCTACTAAAATTTTATAAGCTTTTGCATACGCATTTTCCCAGTTCAAAACAACATTAGCTACTTCAGTTGGCGTGCCCAAATCAATGCAGATCCATTCATTATCATTGGCTTTGCTTGCCCACCGGCTGCCGCTATTATTATCAACTAAATTATCAGCAGCTTCAAATTCGCCGGGGGCAGATGAAGCAGCCACATTTTTTCTATAGGCCAGGTTATCCATTGTAAAGGGGATATTAAAGAAATGTGTTGAAGCGTTTGAAGGTGCATTTGACGTTAATTGCTTTGTATATTTTTTCTGCAAACTTCCATCCATATTATAAACTTCTGCAACCGCAGTTACATTGTTTGCATCATCAGAAGAAGTATTGGTTACATTGACCGAATTATCGGCAGGATCCCATTGAATGTGTACCGGTTCACAAGCTTTTTTTACACCCCAATAAGCGCCATTCAGATCATAATAATAATCATAGGTTTGCCAAACAAAAGATGGATAGGCACTCTGGCTCATCCAGGTCATAACACCGGACGCATCATTCCACATATTGTGTAGCCAGCCTTCAAATAAAGCTTTGTTGGTTACAATGTTTAAGAGTTGTGCTTTGCGGCAAAAATCTTCGATACCTGTGGCAGTTCCATAACTTTTATTGATCGTTTTTTCATACGTATCCGGACCGCCATTGGCAGCAGATTTACCAAAAAAATGTTTGTTCCACATTTCATCACGAGGCCACCAATCTTTTTGTGGTATAAATTTTTTAAAACTTTCAAAGGTTGTAAAAACGGCTGTTCCAATTTCAGTTCGAAAACCCCAACCCCTGTTGCCACCGAAGCCGCCGGGATATTTTGTAAAATACCAATCTGCAGGAAAATTAGTCCATGGGCCGCTGCCGGTTAATGCACCTGCGTGCGAATTTGGCTGGTACCTTCTGTCGTCTTTATCAAAAGTTTTTACATCTTCTCTCAACCAGTTATTCAAGGGTGGCAAAGGAGCGCTTTCATTATCGCCACACCAAATTGCAACACACGGATGATTACGCACCCGTTTTATTTTTTCAACTGCATTCCTGTTAAATGCAAAAACATCATTTGGTAAATTTGGATGAGAGTTGAGCCAAAAATCATCCCAAACCATAATACCATATTTATCACAGGCATCATAAAACTCTTCATCGGTTATAGAACCAATCCAGTTGCGGATCATATTCATATTCATTTCTTTGTGCAGCTTCACTTTTAAATCATACTCATCGCCACGGCAACGTAGCATATATTCACTCATACCCCAGTTGCCGCCCTTTACAAAAATTCGTTCACCATTAACGGAGATATGAAGCACGCTCCCAATAGTATCATAACTATATTGTTTTATACCAAATTTTAATTGTTTACTGTCAGAGGTATTATTGTTTGAAACATACTTAATATCGCAGGTATATAAATTGGGATTGCCATAACCATTTGGCCACCACAATGCCGGATTTTGAATAATTAATTCTTTGTATTGCGATGAATCAAAAAGAAGATTTATAGTTTGCCCTGCCCTGATGGTAACATTTCTATGTACCTGAATATTACCTGGATTGATGGTCGCAATAAATTCGCCATTTTCATTGTCAGCACCGCTATTTTGAAGATCAACATTTAATGAAATAATCCCTTTGTCTTTTGAAGGAACTGCAGTGCGTATCCATGGATCTATTAAAGTGACATTGCCTGTAACGGTTAGATATACATCATCCGTAATGCCCGACAACAATCCGGGAACAGAAGGCATCCAATCCCAGCCATCACTTGAAATATAAGTGGGGCTTTGATAATTTGGAATGGGCAACGGCGGATATTTTACCAAAACTGCAAGCACATTGCTATCCCCGCGTTTTACTATATTTGTGATGTTGAATTTGCCACGTTGCATAAAACCTTCAAGCTCGCCCAAACGATAGCCATTTAGAAATATTTCTCCCTTGCGGTTGATTCCTTCAAAATTCAACCACACTTGCTGATTACTATTTGCCGAAGGCGTTATAAATGTAGTGCGATACCAAAAGTTTCTGTTGTATTTGCTTTTATCAACCCGGTAAATATTGTCTCCATAGTTCGGGTCTTTTTCAATACCTGCATCTACATAAGAAGTAAATACAACGCCAGGGACAACAGCATTCACCCAATCACTGCTGTTGTAATTCTGCTTATAAATTTTAATGCTATCGCTGTTGATTTCTGACTGAGGTTTTACTTTCCAGAAAATATTTTTATGATCACTGTTTAACGAAATTTTTTGCTGGGAGAAGCATGAAAGAGAAAAGAGCAAAAGAGCACCTGTTATTTTCCATTTAAATATCATTAGTATAATGGTTTTAGAATTAGTCACTTTAATTCAACTTCACCTCAAAGCGAAAAAATAAAATTAATTATAGCGGAAAGCATTTGTTCAGGTTACTATCTATTATATATCTCTAAACTATTTACGGAAGCATAAAATATGAAATCTGATAGATTTTTTTTCTCATAGTCAAACAAGCAGTTTAAACAGGCGGCGTTACAGTCTCCTTTTCAATTCAAATTATTTTAAGTGAAAAGACTATTCAAACTTTTATTTCTATATCTTTTTTTCTCAGGGATCTATTTTAATTCCATCGCACAAACAAATTATTTTGTTGATGGATATCATGGCGGCATTTATGGGCACTACCCATTATATGTAACAAAATTAATTGTTGATACTTTAAACCGTTACAAAGACTGGAAGGTTAATCTTGAAATAGAGCCTGAAAGCTGGGATACGATAGAATTAAAAGATCCGGTCGGTTATGCAGCGATAAAAAAACTAATCAATGATTCATCTTACCAAACATCCATTGAATACGTAAATCCTGGTTATGCACAAAGTTATCTATTCAATATTTCGGTAGAAAGCATCATCAGGCAATTTCAATATGGAATGAAAAAATTAAAGCAACATTTTCCAGCAATTGCTTTCACAACGTATTCATCAGAAGAGCCGTGTTTTACGAGTGCATTGCCGCAAATATTAAAATCACTTGGCATTAAATATGTTTCATTAAAAAATCCGAATACCTGCTGGGGCGGTTATACAAGAGCTTATGGAGGTGAAGCAGTGAACTGGATTGGCCCTGATGGAACCAGCGTATTAACCGTGCCCCGTTATGCATCAGAAGTTTTGCAACCAAAATCCACATGGCAAACTATTGCCTGGAATAATTCAAAAACATTTATTACTGCAGCAACACAACAAGGCATACAATTTCCTGTGGGCATGTGTTTTCAGGATGCAGGCTGGAAGAACGGCCCATGGCTCGGCAAACATAAATCATCCACACGATACACCACATGGCGCAGTTATTTCAAATTAATAGAAAATAAAAAAGATCTTCAAAACTGGCGGCTTTCACAGGAAGATATTGATGTAAGCCTCGTGTGGGGATCGCAGATTTTACAACGTATAGCACAGGAAGTGCGAAATGCAGAGAATAAAATAACAATGGCTGAAAAAATTGCTTCAATGGCAAAGCTATATGCAGATATTCCTTATCCTGAAAAGGAATTTGATAAGGCATGGCGAACGTTGTTGCTGTCTCAACATCATGATTGCTGGATTGTTCCTTACAACCGGCATGATGGAAAAACCTGGGCAGAACGTGTAAAAGAATGGACTGATTATACGCTTGCTGTAAGTGACAGCATTATCCATAATTCGCTGCACACTTTAAGCAATAATAATAACGTAAATGATCTGACAAACATCATCGCATACAATACAACGCCTTTAAATAGAAATGAAATTGCTGAACTTAAACTTCCAAAAAATACAACAGGTGATGTTCATGTGTCAAATAACGGAAAAGAAGTTCCTTCTCAAATTATTTTTAATCAGGATTCATCTCAGTCAATATTGTTTAAGGCTTCAGTTCCTGCAATAGGTTATAACAGTTATAAATTATCAAAACGGGTAAATAGCAGGCAAGGCGGTGCTTTTATACATCAGCAACAGGATGGTAAATTTGCAATGGAAACAGATCTGTATAAAATAATCATTGATCCGGAACAAGGCGGAAACATTCAGCACCTTATTGCAAAACATTTAGATAATAAAGATTTTGTTCAGCCAAATAAAATGAATGGTTTCAATGCGTTACGTGGGAATTTTTTCAATGAAGGCGGCTTAAAAACAAGCAGCAATTCCAAAGCAAAAATTACAGTTCTTGAAAGGGGGCCTTTGCAAATTAAAATACAAATAAAAAATTCAATTGCGGGAAATAAGGTTGTCCAGACTATACAACTAAAGCAAGGTGAAAAAGC
>DATILZ010000223.1:0-3028 GCA_035475995.1 Hanamia sp.
TTTCAAATTGCAAATAATACTTCTTACTTCGGTGAATATAAATTCAGCTTATTTGTTGCTTGCCCGAAAATCCTTTTTCGACTATTTTCTATAAGATCATAAGTTTCCCTTGATGATCTCTATATTTCTTAAAATAAAAAAACCGGATGAAGCATCCGGCAATTTTTTTTATAATAAAGAAAATAAGAATCGATATTATTTCTTTGTTTGCTGTAAAATTATTTCACATTAGCACATCAGCACAATAAGTTACCTCCCCTGGCTCCAGGTTCTTTGCCTTCTGAAACCACTGTGAGAAGCGGGTTTGCGATTCATCAGGTTATTTGCTACAACCGGTGTTTGTACGAATTGCATGCTGCTTGCATAAGGATGATCTTCCACCACTGGAATAGTTTTATTGATCAGTTTATGAATATCCCGGAGAAAAGCTCTTTCTTCCATATCACAAAATGAAAGCGCCGATCCTGAATTTCCTGCGCGGCCCGTACGTCCAATTCTATGTACATACGTTTCCGGAATATTCGGTAATTCAAAATTAATTACATGGCTCAGATCGTCCACATCAATACCACGGGCAGCGATATCAGTTGCTACCAACACACGGATTTTTCCTTCTTTGAAATTGTTCAAAGCCTTTTGCCGTGCGGCTTGTGTCTTGTTACCATGGATGGCATCTGCTTTTATATTTGCCCTGAAAAGTTCTTTGGCAATTTTATCAGCGCCATATTTTGTGCGGGTAAAAACCAGCGCATTATGAATCGTTCCGTTCTTTAAAAGATGGATCAGCAACTGGCGTTTATCATTTTTTTCAACTAAGTAAACATGTTGATCCACGTTTTCTGCGGTTGAAGAAACTGCCGCTACTTCCACTCTTACCGGATTGGTAAGGATTGAAGCAGAAAGCCTGGTGATCTCCGGCGGCATCGTTGCAGAGAAAAATAACGTCTGTCTTTTTTCGGGAAGAATGGCAATTACTTTTCTTACATCATGAATGAAACCCATATCCAGCATGCGGTCGGCTTCATCCAGCACAAACATTTTTATGCTTTTTAAATTAATAAATTTCTGTGTGATCAGATCCAGTAATCTTCCCGGAGTTGCAATGAGAATATCAGTGCCACGGCGTAATTCCTGTGTTTGATGAAACTGCGAAACTCCACCAAAAACAACCGTATGTTTTAATCCGGTATGTTTTCCATACGCTTCAAAGCTCTCATCGATCTGGATAGCCAGCTCGCGTGTAGGAGTAAGGATCAGTGCTTTTATTCCATGATTGTAGGCATCTTCTTTTTGCTGCAACATCAGGTTTTGAAGAATGGGAATGGCAAATGCAGCCGTCTTTCCGGTGCCCGTTTGTGCACATCCTAAAAGATCTTTTCCACGTAAAATATGGGGAATAGCTTGTTCCTGAATTGGCGTAGGTTCAGTATAACCTTCGGTTTCGAGCGCCTTCAGAATGGGCGCTATTAAATGTAATTCTTTAAATAACAATTTTATTGTTTTAATGTAAATGATAACTTCCCTGAATTTTTTTTCTGAAAGTTTGTTTTGTTTGTATGCTCAACGACCTATGACTTGATGAGCTTTTTGTAAAGAGGATCCAGTCTGCTAAGTAGGAGAATAATTGTGCAAAGATATTGTATTTCATTGATATTTTATATAACGTTCTTTTTATGATTAAATTTTTAACGAAACGAAGAAAACCAGGAAGGTTTAATCGGATCTTTTAATACTTTAAAGATTCTCAAAAAAACCTTCCTGGTTTAACAGGGATTTTAATCAGTTAATTTTAGTTTTTTTGAATCAATTAATAGAATAATATACATTGATTGCATTGAATATTTACAAGATCATCTGAAATCTTATTCTGTATTAAACTTTGGTAGAAAATTTCAGTTCTATCTTGCAAAACCTTATTACCCTAATATTTCTACATTTACAGGACTCGAAAATGAGGTAATAAGGTTGAAAGAACTTTTAATTTTTTTTACTAAGGTTTTGAAAAGCATTCTTTAAGCACCTTTCCAGCCTTTGTATATTATTCTATCAATTAAATATGTTTTAGAATGAAAAAAGCCAAATCAAAAAAAACAATCATTGATGTGCGAAGGCCGGATGAATTTGCAAAAGGCCATGCAGATGGAAGTATCAATATTCCCTTACAGGAAATGCCGGAAAGGCTTGACGAGATCAGAAAAATTAAATCTCCGGTTGTGGTAGTATGCGGCGGCGGAACGCGCCATGTAAAAGCATTTGAATTATTAAAAGCCAATGGAATAGAAAGCGAAAAGGGTGGGGGATGGAAAGACGTAAATACAGGATCATTTCCATCAAACCTATAAGGTTTTTTGAAACCTTATAGGTTTTATGAAAGGTTCAACCAAACCTATAAGGTTTTTGAAACCTTATAGGTTTTATGAAAGGATTAATTAAAATATAAATCATGAGCGAATACCACCAGCCGCTTTTACCAGGCCATTCTTACCACCTCTTTTCAAGAGCAGTCGGTAATGAAAAACTTTTTCTCTCTCCTGAGAATTACCTGTTTTTTCTGCAAAAATTAAAACAGCATACATCTGGTGTTTGTGATTTATATTGTTATTCCCTGTTGCCGAACCATTTTCATTTATTTTCAAAAATCAAAGAAGAAACAGCGCTCATTCAACATTTTCAGGAAATAAAAAAGAAAAAATTCGAACTGCTCCAACATGATCTTTCCGGTTTTATCATGGAAAGATTCAGTAATTTTCTAAATAGTTACACTAAAGCGTTTAATAAAGTGAATAAACGAAAAGGGGCTTTATTTATGGATTATTTAAAACGGAGTAAAGTAAATGAAGCAGGCGATTTTACCTCGTCTATCTGGTATGTGCATAAAAATGCAGTGCATCAGCAACTGGTCAAATCTATAGGTGAATGGAAGTACGACAGCTATCATTCGTTAATCAGCCAATCGCCAACGTCTTTATTGAGAAGTGAGGTGATAGCATGGTTTGGCAGCAGAGAGCAGTTCATCAAATTTCATCAA
>DATILZ010000224.1:0-9928 GCA_035475995.1 Hanamia sp.
ATCAGGATTACAGATGAACGTATTAATCACATTCTGGAAAATCATCCTGAATTTCCTTTCCAAGATTTTAATGAAAAAATCATAAACACGCTTCAACTTCCTGATTTTATTATTCTATCTTCCTCTGACCAAACTGTAGAACTTTTTTACAAATATTATTACAACACAGCAGTTGGTGAAAAATGGCTTTGCATTGTAGTTAAGAATCTGAAAAGTGATTTTTTGTTATAACTTTATATTATACTGATTCAATTAAAAAAGGGACAGAATTATGCAAAAAAACATAACGGTATATTTTGATAAAGAAGCAGATTTTCTTGAAGTTTTATTTGAAAAAACAGAAGGATTTTTCAAAGAGACAGAGAATGATTTAATAATGGAAAAAATTTCTAATGATAATCGTGTCGTGTTATAGGTTTTTCAATTCTTAATGTTTCCAAAATTGCTTCCAAAAAGCCGGTAGAAGTTGAATTGGCTCATTAGTTTTTCATTAGCTTTCTTAAGCTTAAAATCTTGAGGTAATGATAAAATCTACTCGTCAAATTTAAAATATAAATCCTCAATATTATTTGTTGCTTTACTGTACAACGATTTCGTTGAAGCAAAGTTGTTTACCCAAAACCTCACACCTGATACCTCACACCTACTTCTTCACCTTTGAACTCATATTCACATTATCCAAAAGCTGCGCTACGCTTTGATTCAAAATATCATATTTTTTGTCGAAAAATTCTTTCATTTTATTGCCCGGCAATTGTAAATTATAAGTAGCACCGGTAGAAAGCATATTATTGAAATTCGGATTAAACCGATTAAAATCAGCTATATCCATATCTACATTTTTAGCGATTATCTCTGCAATATATCGTCCGGAAACCTGGGTGGAATCTACATTTTTTTTCTCATCTGCAGTAAGGTGTGCGGCGACAAGACTACTATCATTACCAGTGAGGCTTGAATAATTAAACTTTGAATCAGCAGGATTTCCATCGGCAATTCCGGTTTCCATAATGTAATGTGTAGCAATAAACTTCTTTACATGATTTCGTGATTCTTCCGGTAAATAATATTGCAAATTCCAGAAGTTTCTACTGCCACTCTTTTTAATGGCGCTGTAAACCCTTCCTGGGCCGCCATTGTATGCGGCAATTACCAAAAGCCAGTCTTTAAGATCTTTATACAAGTACAATAAATATTTTGCGGCAGCATTCGTGCTTTTAAAATAATCTGTCCGGTCATCTTCATTCTGATTTACAACCAATCCATAATCCTTTGCTGTATAATCCATAAACTGCCATGGTCCACGCGCGCCAGCTACTGAAAGCGCATTTGATTTTAAATCACTTTCAATTACTGCGAGATATTTAAGTTCTTTTGGCAAACCATATTGAACTAAAATTCCATCAATAAAATTAAAATAAGGTTTGCCGGTTTTTCGCAGATTCAACAAATAGTTCTGATGTGCTTTCAGGTAATCCTGCATATAGTTTTCTGCATATGGATTTACCTGCGAAGCATAAGGCATGGAAGAATTATAAGAATAATTTTTAAACAAATCTTTAAACCCGAATTTCGTTACCTCACTGAGATATTCTGTCTTTTTTTTTGCAGGCTTAGCAGCCACAATCACCTCATCAATCACCTTATTTTCTATTTTGCTTGAAGTGTCTATTTTCCCTTTGCGTATTACTGTATCAATATTCAATTGTAAATGAATACCGGCCTCAGCCATTACAAATACCGGCGATATAACCAATAAAAATAAAAATAAAAGAGGCGATTTTTTCATTCGCTAATAACGTTTGTAATTCTTTAAAACCATCTGTGAAAATTCGAGTAAAGTTACTTCATTATGCTTATTTGTAAGAACCTGAACGCCAAAAGGCATTTTGTTTGAATGTTTAAAAAGCGGCAAAGAAATGCCAGGAATTCCGGTAAGATTTGCAAAAACTGTATAAATATCAGCGAGATACGCGGCTATCGGGTCCTTTTTCATACTTCCCGCTTCAAATGCTGTGGTGGGAACGGTTGGCAAAAGAACTGCGTCAAAATTGTTAAAAATTTCTTTCGTTTGCAATGACAATAAGTTTCTTACCTGCTGGGCTTTGGTAAAATAAGCATCATAATATCCTTCACTCAAAACAAAAGTCCCCAGCATAATTCGTTTTTTTACTTCTTTTCCAAATCCTTTTCCACGGTTTTTTTTGTAGAAAGTTGTCAAATCTTCACTATTATTTTCATAACGATAACCATACCGTACGCCATCGTATCGTGAAAGATTAGAAGAAGATTCGGCGGTGGTGAGCACATAATAAGCGGGAACGATATAATCAATCAAATCAAAATTTATTTCTTCCACAATATTTCCATCCTTCTTCAATTCTTCTGCTAATTCATAAATACTTTTTTTTATTTCAGCATCAAGGCTTTCATGCTCCATTGCATTTTTGAATAGAGCAATACGATATCCGGAAGATTTTTTAGGTTTATTATTCAGAAAAATAAGACTTTCACTTATTTCATGGTTTACTGTACTGTCAAATTCATCATTTCCACTAATCACTTCCAACACATTTGAAACATCCTGCACATTATTTGCAAAAATTCCTATCTGGTCGAAGGAGGAAGCATAAGCAATCAAACCGTGCCTTGAAATGGTTCCATAAGAAGGTTTCATTCCTACAATTCCACAAAAATCTGCAGGCTGCCTTACAGAACCGCCGGTGTCACTTCCAAGGCTTATCATACACAAACCTGCCTGCACAGCTACAGCGGAGCCGCCGGAAGAACCACCTGAAACTTTAGTTTCATCCAGCGCATTTTTTACACTTCCGTAAACGGAATTTTCATTGGTACTTCCCATTGCAAATTCATCGCAATTGCAATTACCAATAATAATAGCATCTTCTTCTAATAATTTTTGAACAACAGTAGAATTATAAATGGATACAAAGTTTTCCAGTATTTTAGATGCCGCACTTATCTTATGGTCTTTGTAGCAAATCACATCTTTTAATGCAACTATGACTCCATGCAATTTGCCACAATTCGTCCCTGCATCTCTTTTTTCATCCAAAAATTTAGCACGTGCAATGCTTTCTTCATCATACACTTCAACAAAAGCATTCAGCCGTTCATTTTTTTTTATTTTATCTAAATAAAATTCAACTGCTTCCACACAGGAAGTTTTTCCATCAGAAAGTTGTTGCTGATAAAAGGAAATATTTTGAAAAGAAAACAAGGAGATTAGTTTAATAAAAAAGGTTTAGATGCTATCATCTGATGCACACCTAAACCTTTCAGGAAAAGAATTATTTTAAATTATTTTGGAAGTTCCGTTTCTTTTACGGCTTCGCGTTGTTCAGGTGCCTTAGATTTATCTTTTTCTTTCATTCCTGAATCTATTTCGTTTTTCATATGTTCTTTGGCATCATTAAATTCTCTCACGCCTTTTCCTATGCCGCGCATCAGGTCAGGAATTTTTTTGCCTCCAAAAAACAGAAGTACTACCAGCAGAATTAATATCCATTCTGTGCCGCCGGGCATCGCAAATAAAAGTTGCGGATTGAATAATAGAAATATCATGGTCTTTATATTAGCTTGTAAAGATAGGTGAATAATTTTTTACTGTGAATTGAAACCCTTTTACAATCGTTCAATGCGAAGAAAGCAGCAGGATCGGAACGCTTCAGGGGTCTGAACCGTAAGAAATTATCGTTTAGGCGGAAGAAACTCAGGGGCGGAATACTTCAGAGGTCTAAGAAATTATCGTTCAGACCGCGGAAGAAAGCGTTCTGACCGGGAAAACAGCTTATTTTAAATATCGCCCACATTTTGCTTTTCCGTTAGCTGCCTGATATGGAGTAATGCCACGGGCACACGAAAACAATAAAACGGATAATAAAATTAGAATTGGAATGATTTTTTTCATAGAAATAAAAAGCAAAAGTCGATTATTTTTTCTTTTACGGCAGTAAAATATAACAAAAAACCGGGAAACAAAAGCTTCCCGGTTATTTTTATAATTTATTTTTTCAATCTTATTTAATTCTCTTTTCTTTAATCCTTGCGCTCTTGCCGCTTCTGTCGCGGAGGAAATACAATTTCGCACGACGCACTTTACCTACTTTATGCAGTTTGATGCTATCAATGTTGGGAGAAAAAAGTGGGAATAAACGTTCAACACCCACTCCATCACTTATTTTACGAACAGTAAAAGTAGCAGTTCCACCTTCACCCTGGCGTTTAATAACATCGCCTTTGAAACTTTGGATTCTTTCTTTATTACCTTCCTGGATTTTATAATTTACAGTAATGTTATCACCGGCTTTAAACTTCGGTAACTCTTTTTTCGAGGTCAATTGTTCGTGAACAAATGCAACTGCATTCATGGCTTTTTATTTTAGGAGTGCAAAGGTAAGGCAATTTTTATAAAAAGTGAATTGTTTTATAGTTTTATTGCTAAATTGTTTTTATTAAGCATTAACAATACAACAACCAGCAATTAAATGAACTTATCAACTCAGAAATTATTAACGCGCCACATTTACTGCTCTCTTCTCCCTGATTACGGTAACCTTTATTTGCCCCGGATAAACCATTTCTGCCTGAATTTTTTGCGCAATTTCAAAACTTAATTTATCGCTATCGGTATCCGTTACTTTTTCTGATTCTACAATTACCCTAAGTTCGCGTCCAGCTTGTATCGCATATGCTTTTTCTACGCCCTGGTAAGTAAGCGCCAGATTTTCCAGGTCTTTGATCCGCTGCAAATATTGTTGCATGATTTCGCGCCTTGCTCCCGGTCTTGCACCACTCATGGAGTCGCAAGCCTGCACGACAGGAGAAATCACATATTGCATTTCTACTTCATCATGATGGGCTCCGATTGCATTACAAACTGCCGGATTTTCTCCGTATTTTTCTGCCAGTTTCATTCCAAGCAAAGCATGGCTCAATTCAGTTTCTTCATCAGGCACTTTTCCAATATCATGCAGCAAACCTGCTCTTTTAGCGAGTTTTGGATTCATCCCTAATTCTGCGGCCATTATTCCACAAAGGTTCGCTACTTCACGGCTGTGCATCAATAAATTTTGACCATAAGAAGAACGGAAACGCATTTTTCCAACGATTCTTACCAGTTCTTTATGAAGCCCATGAATGCCCAGTTCTATTACAGTGCGCTCACCGATTTCCATGATTTGGTCCTCAATCTGTTTGCGGGTTTTTTCTACAACTTCTTCAATACGGGCAGGATGAATACGGCCATCCGCTACCAATCTTTGCAATGAAAGCCGGGCAATTTCCCTGCGCAGAGGGTCAAAGCACGAAAGAATGATCGCTTCCGGAGTGTCATCTACAATCAGGTCAACGCCTGTTGCTGCCTCAATAGCGCGAATATTTCTTCCTTCGCGGCCAATGATTGAACCTTTTATCTCATCACTTTCCAGGTTGAAAACGGTAATCGCATTTTCGATTGCAGTTTCAGCGGATGTGCGCTGGATGGTTTGAATAATGATTTTTCGCGCTTCTTTATTAGCACGCAATTTAGCATCATCTACAATTTCCTGTTGAATGCTAAGCGCTTGCGAATTTGCCTCATTTTTTAAAGTTTCGATCAATTGCGCTTTAGCTTCTTCTACCGAAAGGCCTGAAACTTTTTCCAGTCTTTTGATGTGCTCTTCCTGGTGTTTTTCGAGTTCCGTGCGTTTGATGTTCACCACTTCAATCTGACGGTTCAGGTTTTGCTTGATCACTTCATTTTCTTTGATGATCCGCTCTACATTCTGATCCTTTTGATTGATTGCCTGTTCTTTTTGTTTGATGCGGTTTTCGGCATCATTTAATTTTTGATTTCTTTGAAGGACTGCTTTTTCATGCTCTGATTTTAATTGAACAAAATGTTCTTTTGCTTCCAGTTGTTTTTCTTTTTTGAGCGTTTCTGCTTTTGACTGTGCATCGGAAATAATTTGTTGAGCTTGTTGTTCTGCAGTTTCTAAGAGTTGTTTTGTGTTTTTTGCAAATAGTATTTTACCCAGTATGATGCCTGCAATTAGTGCTACGACACCCACTACTATTGGGATAAGTTGTTCCATCGTTTTTTAATGATTTTAATTCGTTCATAATCTATAGACCTCTTTTATTACCCTATTTAGATAAAAACAGGGAAGAAACGAAGATAATAAAATTGCAAGGAAATGAATTATTTATAACATTTTAATCACGCGAAAAAGATTTTTAAAAAGCAGGAGGCAAAAGGCTGAAGGCGGAAGGCAGAACGAAGAAGGCTGAAAGCTTTAAGCATTAAGCCTCTACTGTATAAATTTAAAAATAATATACATTGCGATTATCAGGGTAAACCAAAACACAAACATCCATATAATGATCGTTCCTTCTACTGCAGAAACTCTTTTTATCAATTTTTTTTCAAAATTCGCCTGATCTTCTTTTGTCGCAAAATTATCCTTCAGTTCATTGCGCCAGCGGTCAATTTCTTGTTTTGTTTCATCTCCTTTTGCAGTAATATTTTTGTCAATTTCACTTTGGATGTACTCCATTATTTCATCCGCTTCCTTTTCGCCAAGCCGGCGCACCAGGAAGTTGTGAATTTCTGCTGTCGAAATTTCTGAAGGATTATCCATAAAAGTATTTATTGATTTACGGTTTGTACTTCTTGATAATAACAGAGGCATTGTGCCCACCAAAACCAAAAGTATTGCTCAATGCCGCCCTCACTTCTCTTTTCTGTGCTTTATTAAAAGTAAAATTCAATTTGGGATCAAAAGCAGGGTCATCGGTAAAATGATTGATCGTTGGAGGAACGATATCCTGTGTAACTGCCAAAATACAGGCAAGTGCTTCTATTACTCCCGCCGCTCCGAGGCAATGACCGGTCATAGATTTTGTAGAACTGATGTTCAAATGATGGGCGCTTTCTCCAAAAACATTTAGGATTGCTTTGGTTTCAGCAATGTCGCCCAAAGGAGTGGAAGTGCCATGAACATTGATATAATCAATATCTTCCGGTTGCATTCCTGCTTCATCCAGTGCGGCATGCATTACATTTTTTGCACCCAAGCCCTCGGGATGTGGCGCAGTAATGTGATATGCATCTGCAGAAGCGCCACCACCAGCTATTTCGCAATAAATTTTTGCACCTCTTGCTTTGGCGTGTTCCAGTTCTTCCAATACCAGCAATCCTGCAGCTTCGCCCATCACAAATCCATCGCGGTCTTTATCAAAAGGACGTGAGGCAGTTTTTGGGTCGTCATTGCGTTCGCTCAATGCTTTCATTGCATTAAATCCGCCAACGCCTGATTCAGAAATAACGGCTTCGCTTCCGCCGGTAAGTATAATATCAGCTTTTCCCAAACGAATGTTATCAAAAGCGTCGATGATTGCATTGGTGCTGCTGGCGCAGGCACTCACAACGGCAAAATTTGGTCCGCGAAATCCATAGCGCATTGAAATTTGCCCTGCTGCTATATCGAGGATCATTTTAGGGATAAAGAAAGGATTAAAACGTGGAGTACCGTCGCCGCGTGCAAATTCCATTACATCATCCTGGAAGGTGGTAATTCCACCTATGCCGCTGCCAAAAATTACTCCAACCCTGTCTGGATTTACATTCTCTTTAGAAATTCCTGCATCCTTTACGGCTTCATCGCTTGCTATTAAAGCAAATTGTGTGAAGCGATCCAGTTTACGTGCTTCTTTTCTTTCGAGATAATTGGTTGGCTCAAAATCTTTAACCTCACAGGCAAACCTGGTTTTGAATTTCGTGCAATCAAATTGTTGGATATAATCAGCACCAGAAACACCATTGGTAAGACCTTCCCAATATTCAGGAACGCTTTTACCCAATGGCGTTATGGCACCCAATCCGGTTACTACTACTCTTTTTAATTCCATAAGCTTGCCTGCAAAGTTAAATAAGATGATTACTTAGCATGTTCCTCAAGGTATGCTACTGCTTGTCCTACGGTGGTGATGGTTTCCGCTTGTTCGTCAGGAATTGAAATATTAAATTCTTTTTCAAATTCCATAATTAGTTCAACGGTGTCCAAACTGTCAGCACCTAAATCGTTAGTGAATGAAGCTTCAGGTGTTACCTCTGCTTCGTCAACTCCTAACTTGTCAACAATGATTTTTTTTACTCTTGTTGCAACGTCTTGCATGATTGTAAAGTTTAGTTAATATGGGCACAAAAATATACTTTTTGCGATAAAAAAAAATAATAACTATTTCGAAAAAAATTCGATATTGAAAGATTCAAAATTTACCGCTTCAATCCTGTCGTTTACTGTTTGATTTATTTTATAAAATGACGTTTTTATTTTAGATAAATTTCTTTCTTTTCTTCATTTTAATTGCTTTCTATCGAAAAAAAGCTTCAATTTTTATTTTTTATTCATGAATTTAAATCACAGAAATCGTGTATTTTTATTCTAAAGAAAATAATATTGAAAATCGTTTTATGCCCCTAAAACAAATTGACTACGGCACCAAAGAATATGAGCAAATGATAAAATTGCGCTTTGAAATTTTGCGCAAGCCTCTTCATTTGGATTTTTCAGATGAAGAGTTGGAAAGAGAGAAAAACGATATTCTTATCGGTGCATTTGAAGATGATAAAATGCTTGGTTGCTGCCTTCTTACAAAAGTGGACAAACATTGTGTAAGGTTGCGCCAGATGGCAGTTCAGAATAATCTACAGGGGAAAGGAATTGGTGCAAGCCTGATGAACTTTGCAGAAAATGTAGCCCGTGACCGCGGTTATAAAAAAATAATTATGCACGCCAGGAAAACAGCAATCGGTTTCTATGAAAAATTAGGTTATACCGTAACTGGAAAAGAATTTACTGAAATTTCTATTCCACATGTGGTAATGGAAAAGAAATTGCGGTTTTAATCGTTTGCAATGGATTTTTCTCAAAGTATTTTTCACGATGAAATTAAAAATATCCGGAATTTCTTTGTTTACTGAGTCAGGAATTTGTTTATAAAAAAAACAGGAATTTGGCCTATTTGTTTATTCACTTTCTTGTTCTTTCTTGCTACTTTTTAAAATCTCTTATATCAATTATTTCATCACAAAAAGAATATTCTTTTTTGTCGTTACTGCTAATAATAAGTAACCGGTTTTGGCAATATTTTGTTATTAAATGATGATACAGCGAAACCCCTTCTTCATCCAGGTTCGTAAGCGGTTCGTCTAATAAAACAACCGGTACATTGCTAAAAATTGCCTGCGCCAGTTTTACCCTTTGTTTCATGCCGCTGCTGAAATAGCGAATCTGTTTATGGGCGGCATTTTCAAGAGATGATAAATAAATAATTTCTTTGGTCTCCAGCGCTGGAAGCCAGCCTTTCATTTTATGATGAAAAGAAAAAAATTCCGTCAGCGTCATTTCTTCAATCATATCCAGATAAGGCGCCGCGAAAGAAATTTTTTGAAAAATTTTATCTGCTGAGAAGGATTTTTCATTTTCGGCGTAGTGAATAGTTCCTTCATTATAAATTGCAGAACCGGAAATAAGTTGTAGTAAAGTGGATTTCCCAGAGCCGTTCGGGCCGGTAATGGCATAATGTTTTCCATCATCAAATTGAAAATCCAGGTTCCTGAAAATCCAATCCCTGTTGTAGCGTTTGCCAAGCTTTGTAAGGTTAATCTTCATGCAAAACTTTCATCTAAATTTATTTTTTGCGGGAATATTTTTCCAGTGGATTTCGGTTTTGATGAAAGACAGCGGCTTCATGAACTAATTTTTTTTCTTCATTAATCCAATACATGATTTTACAGGGAAATTTCTTCAGGCTTAGCTCAAAATAATCTTCGTATTCATTTCGCCATCTTTTAGGATGTTGACAAATTAATTCTAAAGTCTTATCAACTGCAATAATAAAATTATCCGCTACTTTTTCACTT
>DATILZ010000225.1:0-1619 GCA_035475995.1 Hanamia sp.
GGTGAGGTGTAAACGAAAATAGTATTTAATTTTTTAGTGAATAGCAATTCGGGTTATTTGTTTGTTTATTGTAATCAGAACTTATAAAATAAGAAACATAAACATCAGGAGTTAGAAAATCGTTTGTATAAAAAAATTACATTTTGGCAATTACAACCATTTCACTCATGGTAGGAGTAGGGCTGCCACCGGCTTTTTCAAGAGTAATAGCAAATGCATCTGCCTTGCCGAATGATTTCATTTTCTGAATGTGATAAGTTCCTTTCTCTGTGACGATCATGCCACCGTCAACCGGCTTGCCATCTACTATTGCCCAAAGCTGGTATTGCTTGCCGGCAGGTGCTTGTGGCAGATTAGTCGGATTTATATAAACATCCCCGGTATTCTTCATCCAGAAAATTTTTGCGACTGCATCCGGCGCTTTTGCAGTGCCTTTTAAAAGTACAGGTTGTGCATATTTGTTCGTCACAATATCCATATCCTGGCTCATAGCAAGATTTGATTTTTGCTGTTGTTCAATTTTTTGTTGAGCTGCAGCCAAATCCTTTTGGCTGTCGTGATATTTTTCGTAATAGCTGTAATTTAAAATGATACTTCCGATTAATAATATAATGGATGCCGCAGCAATCCATTTGTAAAACATCGGAATTGCTGATTTTTTATTGAAAGGAATTACCGTCGCATTTTTATTTTCTTCTTTTCCGTCTTTTTCAAAAACACGGTTCATGAATTTTTCTTTTGCGGAAGGAGGTGGTGCTATTGCATTTGCCTGCGCATATTTTTCAAGTGATAATTCAATATCATCCAACTCCTGTTTTAATTCAGGAAATTTTTTGAGCGCTTCTTCGACTATTTGTGTTTCTTCCGGCGAAGAAACCTGCATAGCGTAAAGCTCAAGTAAACCGGATGATATGAATTCTTCTTTGTTCAATTTTAAAATTGCAATAATTTTTTTAATTCAAAAATAGCGGTTCTCATTCTTGTTTTTACAGTACCCAGCGGGATGCCTAATTTTTGCGAAATCTCGTTTTGGGTAAAGCCTTCAAAGTAAGCCAGATCGATTATCTGCTTTTGATCTACCTTAAGTGCTGTAAGTTGTTTTCTGATGCCAAGTGCATCAAATTTGTCATTTTCATTTATATTATTAGTCGCATAATTTACGGCATTTTCAGTGCTTTGGATTTTCGTTTGTTTCTTATAACTTTTGCTTCTTGTAGTATCAATTGAAAGATTCCTGGTAATATTGAGCATCCACGTAAAAAGCCTTCCTTTTGTTGCATCATAGCTTGAAATATTATTCCAAATTTTTACGAATGATTCCTGTAAGATATCTTCGGCAAGCTCATTGTTATTAATTATCCGGCAAATAATTCCATATAGTGCAGCAGAGTAATTATCATACAAATAAGCAAATGCTGACTCATCGCCGCTTTTGAGTAAGGCAACCAATTCTTCTTCATTGTATTTTATGATATCTGGCAAAAAATATTATTGTAGGAATCTAATCTCTTGAAATCTAAAGATAGAATTATCATACCTCCTGCCAAAAAAAAATTGAAAACATATTTATTAAAAAACTTCATACCCTGATAAATATTATACATTTGAACGCATAAAAT
>DATILZ010000226.1:0-2692 GCA_035475995.1 Hanamia sp.
CAAATGGTTCTTCGGCATTTCCAAACTCTTTTTTTATTTCTACACAAACAGGGGCAAATCTTCTATTAAAACCAACCATCAATGAGCAATTATTTAACGCTTTCATCTCAATGATATTGTTTAATTCTTCTTCTGAAATTGCTAAAGGTTTTTCAACAAAAACGTTTTTTCCGGCTTCTAAAGATTGAATAACAAGGGGGGCGTGCGACGAATGCGGAGTAGCAATAAAAATTGTATTTATTTCTTCCTTTTCAATCACATCTTTTATATCTGTTGAACATGCATTAAATCCAAATTTTTCCGCGACGTTCTTGGAAGTAATACCTCTTGATGTTACTACTGTATCTAAAGAAGCACCGAAAGCTTTTACATTTGGAATAAGATAACTTTGTGCAAAACTGCCTGCGCCAATGAAACCAGCATTTAACTTTTTTAAAGGCAGATTTTTAATTTTAGTGAGAGCAATATTTTTTCTTTCGTTTTCCTCATATTTTAAAAGGATGCCTATATGAGGTTGTGGATTTTTTCCAAGTACTATTTCATAAGCATCTTCTGCTTGTTCAATAGAGAAAGTATGGCTTATCAAAGGTTTTACATTCACAAGGCCTTTGGATACCAGGTTGAGAAAGGCATCCATATTTCTTTGTTCCGTCCATCTTACATATGCAAAAGGATAATCTACTCCTCCTTCTTCATAATTAACGTCATACCTTCCCGGGCCATAAGAACAGGAGATTTTTAATTCTAATTCTTTCCTGTAAAAATAAGGGTCTCTTGGAACATCCATTTTTACTGATCCAACTACGATAATTTTTCCTTTTTTACGGCAAAGTTCGGTAGAAAGAATGATTGGATCGTTTGAAGGGGCAGCAGCAGTTATAATAATACTATCAAATCCATGACCATTAGTAAAATTTTCGCACGCTAATATCAGATTTTGATCGTTTCTATTTAGTGATTTTGTTGTACTGATTTCATTTGCAAGCGAAATTAATCTTTCTGAAAGATCAATACCAAAAACATCACAACCGTTAGCTTTTAATAATTGTCCTGTAATCTGGCCTAATAAGCCAAGGCCAATAACACAAACCTTGTCTCCAATTACAGGATTTGCTTGTCTTACTCCCTGAAGTGCAATCGCTCCCAATGTTGTAAATGACGCTTCTTCAAAAGAAACGTTATCAGGAATTTTTACCGCGAGATTTTGCGGTATGGACACTATTTCTGCATGCGAAGCGTAGTCCTGACCAGCACATGCAACCCGGTCACCAGATTGGAAAGCACCATTCGTATCTAATGATGCCAGTACCGTTCCTGATGTACTATAACCTAAGGCTTTTAATGAATCTAATTTTGTTTTCACTTTATTCAAAGTTGCTCTCAACCCCTCTTTTTTTATATTTTGCAAAACCTGGGCAACAAGGTCAGGACGTTGTTTTGCTTTCCCCAGTAAACTGGCCTGTCCAACTTTTACTGTTCCTTTTTCTGTTCCGGAACTTATCAATGAAAATTTATTTTCTACCAATATCATTCCTTCAGAAATAGAAGGCAATGGTACTTCATCCACGTACAATTTTCCTGTCTTAAAATTTTGAATCAGTTGTTTCACTAAATGTCTCTTTATTTTTAATTTCTGTTTTTGAATCTAAATATTCCCTGCACCACAGTTCCAGTGTTAACAGTTGGTAAATCTGATAAGCATTATCAGCTTCGCCTCTTCTGTCTTTTTCAATAAGGTTTTTTACGAACAGGTAATTGAAAAACCCTCTTTTGTTGATGTTTTTTTCACTAAGCAGGTCATCTACCATCGGTTTTAAATCTCGTGAAATCCAGGCGCGTAAAGGAGCGCCAAACGATGCTTTTCGACGATAAATAATGCTTTTTGGCAGGGTTTTCTCGGCTGCTTTTTTCAAAATATATTTTGCAGTTCCTTTTCTGAATTTCAAGCTGCCTTGGATTTGCATAGCTCTTGAAATAACAGCTTTGTCAATGAAAGGAACTCTTACTTCTACAGATGCAGCCATAGATGCCCGGTCGCTGTACGTTAAATTTAACCCCAGCATGAACATGTGAATGTCCGCATTGCAAATTTGATTTACAATATCGCCATTATATTTTGAATAAAATATTTTTTTATGCTCATTATAAACTTCTTCAACAGCAGATGAGTAATCGTTTTTGATCAAATCTTGTAATTCTTTTTTATCATAATAAGAATAGCTTCTCATGTAAGTCTCGTCAACAGGTAAATTTGCGAAGCTTATAAATCTTTTGGCCCAGCGTCCAAATTTGAAACCTCGTTTCCCAATCCGAACTGGTAGTAATTTCACTACGCCTTCCGTTGCCATTTTTAATAATCTCGGTAACTTGTTATATTTAATAGCCATAAGAGTGGCTTTTTGCCTTCGATATCCAAAAAATATTTCATCTGCACCCATTCCTGACAATAAGACTTTAACTCCTCGTTCTCGTGCTGCTTTACAAATAAGATATGTATTAATAGCTGCAGGGTCTCCAATTGGTTCATCTAAGGCACGCACGATTTTTGGGAATTCACTTAGTATATCAGGACTTACCTCAATAGTATTGTTTTCTAAATGAAAAAGATTAGCAACAATTTTTGCATACTTTTCATCATCAGGCATTTGTTCAATTTTCTTATCATCTTCCAACATCGTTATGGTATAGGTTG
>DATILZ010000227.1:0-1848 GCA_035475995.1 Hanamia sp.
TTATCATCTTGGCGCAAGAACGGATACCACCGAGTTTGATTATGCCATTCACGAACATTTGAATGTTGATTATTCAAAAAAAATCTGGAATTATTGCTCTGAAAAAAATGTTCCTCTTGTGTATGCGTCATCAGCGGCAACATACGGTGCCGGTGAACTTGGGTATAAAGACGATGAGAATATAATTCCTGATTTGAGACCTTTAAATCCTTATGGCGTTTCAAAAAATGAATTTGATAAATGGGCGTTGAAACAGGAAAAAAATTGTCCCCCAAAATGGGCCGGATTAAAGTTTTTTAATGTTTATGGTCCAAACGAATATCATAAAGCAAGAATGGCAAGTGTTATTTTTCATTCTTATAATCAAATAAATGAAAGTGGTTTTGTAAAGCTATTTAAATCGCATAAATCTGAATTTGAAGATGGCGGCCAACTCAGAGATTTTATTTATGTAAAAGATGTTTTAAAAATCTGTTTTTGGTTTTTGGAATGTTGGCAAAATAATGCTGAAACGTTTATCACCGGAATTTATAACGTTGGTACCGGAAAAGCCCGGACTTTTGACGATTTGGTAAATGCTACTTTTTCTGCATTAGATAAGTCTGCAGAAATTAAATACATTGATATGCCGGAAGATATCCGTGATACTTACCAATATTTTACCGAAGCTACGATGGATAAAATGCGTGCTGCCGGTTATTCACAGCCTTTTTATTCTTTGGAAGAAGGGGTGGACGATTATGTAAGAAATTATCTTTCTAAAGGCAAATATTATTGAGTAGAAGGAGTTTTATCTTTAGGTATATGAATAAGTTTCAGCATTTCCAGATCCTGTAAAAGTTTTACGACTTTATTGTTAAGGATATCTATTGTTATGTTTTCATCATTATGTGTTTTGTTCGGCCTCATCTCCAGCTTTCCTTTTTTCATTTTGCCACCATTTATAACCAACAACGCCAATAGCGACGTAAGGTATAAACATCAGGTAAAGAATGCCGGTATTAAAACCTTCGGCAGGCCTGGAACCCATTTGGGCAACGGTTTTGGCACAGATGGAGCATTGGGCAAAAACGCCGGTGGTCAGTAAAGAAAAACAAACTGTAACAAATAATATGAAGAGTGTTTTTTTCATTTTTTGGTGGAGCAAAGATACATTCAAAAATGCATGCTTTGAATAAGTTTATTTTTTTTTCAATTAACTTCATGCGATTTTTTATCAGATTTTCTTTATTACTTTTTATAATTTATTGAATATTATGGATCATCACTCTTCACTCAGCTTGCAAAATTTTAAAAATTATGTTGGAATAAAATTTCAATTATATAACAGTCTTTTTACGTCTTTACCCTTTTACAAGATTGAAAAAACAGGTATGCTTTTATCCTTGTTTTTAAATATTTGTGAGGAAGGCTACAAAAAGAAATTAAGTCCGGCACAAATTATTGAAGAGTTTTTTTCCAAAGACACTTCTTATAAAACTGAATCAGAAAAACTCGATTTACTTTTTAGATTTATTCAATTTGTGGAAAGACAAGTCGTGTTATTTGATGCGCTTGAAGACGCAGCATTTAAGTATGTACATGATACAACCGGCGCCGGTACTTTGAAACAGCTGGAAGTAGAAGTGGTTCAAAATAAAAGAGAAAAAGCGCTGGAAAAAAAACTGGAAGATTTTTCAGTGGAAATAGTACTTACCGCACATCCCACCCAATTTTATCCCGGCTCTGTTTTGGGAATCATAAATGATCTTTCAAAATCACTTTCAGAAAATAATACCGCTCGCATCAACATGTATTTGCAGCAATTGGGAAAAACACCTTTTTTCAAAAAAGAAAAACCTACGCCTT
>DATILZ010000228.1:0-1824 GCA_035475995.1 Hanamia sp.
GGCGAAACGAACTTCAAAACTTGTAGTGAACGATTGGTATAAAAGCGCAGATTATCATGTGGATCATGGCAAAGGTCTGGATTTTTATGATGTCGGTTTTAGCCTTGGCGCCGGCAGCAGCGCACCTTTCGTGAATGATTCGATTTATTATTCAAAAAATTTCAGAACCCAAAAAGTGTTGGATAATGGTCCGTTACGAAGTACATTCGAATTGGGATATGAGGCCTGGAATGTAAACGGTACAAGCGTTACAGAAACCAAAACCATTTCTCTTGATGCGGGTTCGCAATTGAACAGGATGGAAACCGAATATACTTTTAAGGGTAAAAATGAAATGCCTGTAGCGGTTGGAATTGTGAAACGAAAAGCCAATGGTACCATGCTGCTGGATGAAAAAAATGGACTGATGGGATATTGGGAACCGCAACATGGCAAAGACGGCACTTTGGGAGTTGGATCAGTGATGGAAGAACCGGTATTGAATATGCAGGTAAAAGATCAGCATTTACTCACAATCCTCAATGCAATTTCAAAAAAATCGTTTACTTATTATACCGGAGCCGCCTGGGATAAAGCTGACATTATTACCAATGCCAAAGAATGGTTTTCTTACCTGGAAAATTTTAAAAAGAAAATAGAAAACCCGGTATTGGTAGGGTGGTTGTAATGAGCAGAGCGTTTGAATGAAAAGGAAGAATAGAGATATGTATAAGGATGTTTTAGTATTTTTCGTATAAGCAATTTTATAAAACATCACGGTTATAATGAGTACGGATGGAAAAACAATTCCTGATAAAAAAGGAATCAGTTGCTGCTAATTCTTGAAATTCCAAAAAAAATCAATCAATTACATAATCTCCTTTACGATCAACCATTACAAGAGGAACTTCTTTGGTAGCTTCAAACTTATCATAAGCGGCCTTTAATTGCAGCCCAAATTTTTCAAGTGAAGGATTATTACGTGAATAGTTTTCAAAAAATTCAAAGGATTTTTTTCTGTTGTAGCGCACCGGAAAAACATGAACTGGTATAAAATCTTCACCGCTTGCCTTTGCCGAACTGGCAATCAGATAAATCTCTTCAATGTCATCGTCTGTAACCGGAATACAGCCAACAGATACACAGCTCCCGTGAATATAAATTCCATTCCCCGGCCTCAGTGAATCGCTTAGAATTTTATCAGAAGCATTTGGGTAATTTAAACCCAAAGCGAGGTGATAATTGCTTCTTGGATTAAATTCATTGATATAATAAAAACCTTCAGGCACCTGGTAATCGCCCTGCATTCTTTTTGGCCCCATTGCTCCGCTTAATAAACAAACGCGGTATGTTTTAAACAATTTATATTTTTCTTTCGGTTCATTTTTTACCCACACTTCCAATTGCCCATCGTATTTAAAACTTCTGATAAAAACATATTTTGCCGGCCATTCCAAACCTTTTGCCTTAAATTCTTTTTCCAGAGAATCCTGCCTGATTGCAAGCGCTGTTTGCATTTTAAAAGAAATATCTCTTACAGGTAAATACGAATTCTGCGCATTCGTTACCAGCGATGCAAAAGAAAGAGTGAAAGAAAGAAAAAGATTTCTATAAAATCTGCCGGACATTGTCGTAACAGTTGTTTGTGCTTGAAAACGTAAAATTAATTTTTTTATTGGATGAAAAAGGAGTTTGAAATTTCTTAACGTATTTTTTTATCCACTTTTTTCACATTCAGAGGTTTCCTCTTTCGGCCTGGTCTCTTTCAATTGCTTCAAACAAAGCTTTAAAATTTCCCTTGCCAAAACTCTTCGCGCCTTTCCTTTGAATGATCTCGAAAAATAG
>DATILZ010000229.1:0-5521 GCA_035475995.1 Hanamia sp.
AATTGGTGGAAACATCAATCCATTCCGCATGCATTTCATGGCCTTCCATGTTGGAAGATTTTACAGGTTTGAAAGTTCCGGCACCTACATGAAGTGTAACAAAACCGGTATCAATATTTTTTTTCTTTAGGGAAGAAAAAATTCCTTTGGTAAAATGCAAACCCGCTGTTGGTGCCGCTACAGAGCCTTCATGTGCGGAATAAATAGTTTGATAAGTTTCAGAATCACTTTCTTCTGCTTTTCTTTTGATATAAGGCGGCAAAGGCGTTTCACCTGCATGTTCTATGATTTCTGCAAAAGAATAATTTTCAGGATTCCATGATAATTCTACTACATAAGCGTCGCTTAATTTTTCAACCAAAGCAGCTCTCAGAATTATGTTTTGATCATTGATCGTAATTTGCTTTTCAAGAAATTTTTCTTTCCATTTTCCCGCTCCGCCGATCATGCATTTCCATCTTACCGATTTTTTTTGAGCCAGAACCATTGCATAATCATTTATTTTTTCATAAGGCTCGAGGCAAAAAATTTCAATGACTGCGCCTGTTATTTTTTTAAATAAAATCCTTGCTTTGATTACTTTGGTATCATTAAAAATAAGGAAAGAGTTTTCAGGTAAATGATTTGCAATATTTCTATAAATGTCTTCTGAAATTGTTTCATTTTTATAAATCAATAATTTCGATTCATCTCTTTTTTTTAATGGATAAACAGCAATTTTTTCTTCAGGCAAAGAATAATCAAAATCAGTGATGGAAAGATTTTTTGGATGCATGTTGCAAAGAAAAGAATTAATAAAATCAATAAGTTGGGTTTGATTAAAAACGCAAGGAAAGGAATTGAATTATTAAAAGCAGTAAAGAAACAAATACGATCATTTCTAATTTTATACTGCTTTTTTGATCACCGGAAATTCCAAGGTAAAACAGCTTCCTTTTCCCGGAGTGCTTTCTGCTTTTATTCTGCCATGAAGCGCATCCACCACAGATTTTACATAACTGAGGCCCAGACCAAATCCTTTAATGTTGTGAATATTTCCTGTATGAGCACGATAAAATTTTTCAAAAACACGATTGAGAGTTTCTTTGTTCATGCCAATGCCATTGTCTTCAATTTTGATGCGAATGTGCCCATTAAAATTTGAGGTAGTTAATTTGATTTTTAAATTTTCTTTTGAATATTTTACTGCATTGTCCAAAAGATTATTGATGATGTTGGTAAAGTGAACATCATCGGCTAAGATCAAATCATTTGTTGCATTAAAATGTGTTTCTAAAACACCATTTTTTTCATTTAACGGAAGTTGAATATTGTTGATCGCAGAAGTGATCAATTCGTGTGCATGAAGCGGAACCTCTTTTAGCTGTACGGCTTCCTTATCCATCAAAGCCGCCTGCAGTATGGTTTCTACCTGCTTGTTCATCCTTTTATTTTCTTCTTTGATGATCCCTGAAAAATAATCCATTTTAGTTTTATCATTCACTACTTTTTCATTTTTTAAAGCATCAACTGCAAGAGAAATCGTGGCCAGCGGTGTTTTAAACTCATGAGTCATGTTATTGATAAAATCGGATTTTATTTCGCTCAGTTTTTTCTGCCGTAGCAATGCGCGGATGGTAATAAAAAATGCCGTAAAAATGATAAAAGTAAAGATGACCGCTCCTATAAGCATCCAAACCATTTGCTTCCAAACCACATTCTTGATATGCGAAACAACGACCACTAAAAGCTCTTGCGGTGCAAGTCCTTCAGCCATGCTGCCGCCTGGCGGATCGAGCGGATAAACGAAAGACAGGTTATGGAGGGTATCGCTATAAGCGTTGTAAAAGTTCCTGGATTGAAGATCATCACCGATCATGGAAGTGGTAGTGATAGCGAATTCAAAATCAAGATTTTTGATATTGTTTCTTTCGAATTCTTTATTGATCAGTGTCCTGATTTCATGCTTCGAAAAATTGTGGGCAATGGTGGTGGGAAACACATTCAGAGGAAACAAAAGATCCGCATTTTTCCGGTTGTCAAAAGGAGAAATTTTTGCCCTTTCATTTACCAGTTCTTTGGCTGCCTGAATCGTCACCATTTTTACCGTCTCTTCAAACTGGAGCTCTTTATCCTGCAACGCCTGTTTGATCCATACATACTGAAAAAAAATAATCCCCAACAAGGAAGCGAAAACCAAAACAGTAATTAATGGGAAAATTTTTTTCATGCGGGCAAATTTAAACTTCATCCCCACTAAATATCCTTAGCAGTGAGTTAAGTTTGTTTTTTTTAACTATCTCTTATCTTTTATTTTTTCTGCAAAGACAGGCTTTTTTATTTTTTTTGAGCAAATAAAATTAATTTAGAATTATGATTTCACCAGCGAAAGGAATTTTATTAATTGCAAACCCGTTTTTAAAAGATCCAAACTTTAGCAGGACGGTTATTTTTATTTGTGAAAATGTGGCTGAAGGTACTTTTGGTTTTGTTTTGAACAAACAATTTCCAAAAAACCTGAAAGAGCTTTTACCTGATCTTGATATGCCTGCTTTGCCGGTTTATGTGGGTGGGCCGGTGCAACCCGATTCATTACATTTTATTCATCAATATCCTGAGCTGATCAGTGGTGGTGAAGAAGTTTTTGATGGGGTATATTGGGGCGGCAATTTTGAGAGTTTGCAAATTCATTTGAAAAATAATTCTATCAGCCCCGATAAGATTCGTTTTTTTATTGGCTACAGCGGCTGGACTGAAGGGCAACTGGACCAGGAAATGAAAATCGACAGCTGGCTAACGGTGAAGGCTACACGTAAATTAATTTTTGGAACCCGCGCTTCTGAAACCTGGAAAGAATCGCTGAACTATCTCGGCGGCGATTATAAAATGTTGGTTAATTACCCGATAGATCCACAGTTGAATTGATGTGCTAATGTGCCAATATGAAAATGTGAAGATGTGAAGATTTGAAGATTTGAAAATTTACGTAAACAAACAAATAGCGGGATTCTTATTTCTTTCGTTTTTGATTTATCATTCAAATGTATCAGAAAATAATAATGGCAAACTTCTTGATTAAATAAACAAAAAGACCCGCTATGAAAAGACTCATTATTTTGCTTACTCTGATGACCGTTGCCGTATTTCTGATGCTTCCCGAAAAAGACCGTGATAAGATTGAACAGGAAGGAAAGAAGATAAAGAAGAAATTAAAAAAGACTCACTTTCCTAAAAATGAAACTGCATCTGCCTGAAACATAATTGGTAATTTGCTATTTTTACCTAAAAAGCATTGCTTTATAAACTATTCTTAATTCCGTCAAGAATTGCGCTGTATTTTTATTGCCGGAAGATCATTATTAATAATAGATCAATGCTGAAAGAGCGCGGGCCTTTGCTCATTGCCGCCAATCATCCGAATTCGTTTTTAGACGCGATAATTGTAGGTTCACTTTTCAAATCGCCGGTTTATTCGCTGGCCCGCGGCGATGCTTTTGCAGGTAAATTTATAACAAAAATTCTCTGGTCATTCAACATGCTTCCGGTTTACCGGGTAAGTGAAGGAGTTGAAAATCTGGAGCATAATTACACCACTTTTGAGGCTTGTGAAAAATTGTTTGAAGAAGATAAAATCGTTTTAATTTTCAGCGAAGGAAGGTGCGTGAATGAATGGCATCTTCGTCCTTTAAAAAAAGGAACTGCGCGCCTTGCATGGAATGCATGGGAAAATAATATTCCATTAAAAGTGTTGCCTCTCGGAATTAATTACAGCTCTTTCAGATCTTTTGGTAAAAACTTCTTTTTAAATTTTGGAAGTATTATTTCAAAAAACGATTTTCAGCATGATATTTCTTTTGGAAAATATGTGAAAGATTTTAATGAAAAATTAAATGCTCAATTAGAAAACCTTGTTTTTGAAGTTAGTAAAAGCGATGCGGAAAAAGCAAAAGATATTTTATACATACATCAACCTTTCCTAAAAAGGATTTTGTTATTCATTCCTGCTGTTATTGGTTTTGCAACAGCCGCTCCTTTGTATTTTCTCTTTCATTTAATCATAAAAAACCGTGCTTATGATCATTATGATTCTATAATGACCGGGTTGCTATTTTTCTTTTATCCATTATACGTTTTGGCAATTACATTGATTGTTTTCTTTTCAACAAACCAGGCTTACGCTTTTTTTTTACTGATCATTTTGCCATTTAGCGCCTGGAGTTATTTGCAAATGAAAAAGCAGTTGCGCTGATCTTTATACATCATGGTTATACTGGAATTTATTTTCAAACAGGCTGAACAAAAAAATGGGCAATATAAAATATTGCCCAAGTTCGTAGGTTCTTCAATAAATTATTTAAAAACGGGTAGTCTTTCAAATTAGATTGAACAGTAAATCATAGATATTGGAGAAGGCTATTGGATTGAAATGATTGCTTTTCAATTTCAATGTCATCGTAATATTGCAAAAATGCTGCCAAAAAGTGATGGCGGTAATAACCCATGTAATAGCAATCCGGTACGCAATTTTAATTTTTTAATTTAAAGCAAAAAAAACGCCTAAACTTTAAGATAAAGATGTTTTTTTATTCAAAAAAAGAGGCATATCAATACTCCGTTTTGCCATTTTTCTTTAAGGAGTCGGTTTATTATTTTCGAAAAACTTATGGAAAAACATTAATTGATAACCGATTGCATTACTCCAGTATCCCCACGTATGCGCACCATTTCTTTCGGTATAATCGTGGGCGATTTTGAGCAATAAAAGCTCTGAATGAAGATGACGGTTTGTTTCTATAAAGGGATCATTAACACCGCAGTCAAAAATAAGAGCCGGTATTTGGGAAGGAATTTCCTTTACCATATTTACGACTGAATTTCTATAAAAATTGTCATTATGTAAGGTATCTCCCAAAACTTTTGAAAGCTCATAATGATTTTTCCAGGGCACAAGATCCTGCACACCACTCATGCTGCCGGCAGCGCCAAAAGTATCGGAATGTTTCCATGCGAGCGATAAAGCGCCTTGTCCGCCCATGCTTAATCCTGCAATAGCGCGCGAATTTTTTGTGGCAATTGTATGATAGGCTGAATCAATATAGTGTGGTACTTCTGAAGAAATATACGTTTCATACCGGATGCTGCTATCTGCCGGACTGTCAAAATACCAACTATTGTAGTTTCCATCCGGGCAAACAATGATCAGTTGAAATTGGTCAGCATCATTTTTTATTTCCGGAACCTTTTTTATCCAATCAGAATAATTGCCGCTATAACCGTGCAGGAGATAAACAACGGGAAAGCGGTTCATCTTATGTTGATAAGAATCAGGTAGTACAATGACGCATTTACTGCTCTTGTGCATGGGAGCACTGTAAATATTTATGGTATCAACAGAAGCGGCTTTTGCGACAACATGTAACAAAATTGCCGGTAGAATGAAAATTAATTTTTGATATTTCTTCATTTGATAAAAGTAAAAATAAATGATTTTGAGTGCGCAGAAAGTTTAGCAGGGAATTTGCTTTATTAAAGAAACCCTTTT